>JAYUDU010000143.1:0-5916 GCA_043739605.1 Acidimicrobiales bacterium
CGCAGCCCGGCGTCGAGGCACGACTTGGCGGCCGCCTCGCACTGATTGCGGCTGAAGATGAAGAAGATCGCCGGCAGCATGGCCTCGTCATGGAGTCGATCGACGACCTCGGCCCTTCGTGGGGTAGCGAGGCGCTGGCGGCGGCGCTCCGTCGAGCTGGGCTGACCTTTGAGGCGCGGCTTGCCCTTCTGCGACGACGGCGAGTCGAGGCTGGACGCATCGGCGTTGGGCTTGCCGTCGACGAAGGTGGGCAGCAGCAGGACCTTGGCTCCGTTGCGGTCGCCGACCATGTACAGGTTGGTGAGCTCGACCGGGCGCTTCTCCTCGATGACCGTCGCCGTCGAGCCGCGCACCGTTCCCATCCACTCTGCGACCTCTTCGGCGTTGGACACCGTCGCAGACAGGCCAACGAGGAGAACCTCCGGTGAGAGGTGCACGATGACCTCCTCCCACACCGGGCCGCGGTACGCGTTCTGCAGGTAGTGGACCTCATCGAGGATGACGAACCGCAACGAGTCGAGCGCTGGCGACCCTGCGTAGATCATGTTGCGAAGCACCTCGGTGGTCATCACCACGATCGGCGCGTCGCCGTTGATGGCGTTGTCGCCGGTGAGCAGGCCCACCTTGGCGGCGCCGTGGCGACGCACCAGATCGCCAAACTTCTGGTTGGACAGCGCCTTCAGCGGCGTCGTGTAGAAGGTCTTGCCCCCCTCGACGAGGGCCCGGTGCACGGCGTACTCGGCGACGACGGTCTTGCCAGAGCCGGTCGGGGCGGCGACGAGGACGTTGCGCCCCTCGTCCAACGCATCGAGCGCGTCGATCTGGAAGACATCGAGCGCGAAGCCCATGCTCGCCAGGAACGCTTCTCGCACCTCGACCGCAGGGCCCTGCGCCATGCGCCCGAGCCTCCCACACCCACGCCCCACCTCCGCGGACGTTCTGGCCTGCCAAGGCCTGCCAGCGAGCGGCGGACACCGGTGGCCCGCAGCGAAGCAAGGAACAGCCAGCCGGCAACAGGTCAGCGAAGCCTGGGCGGCCGAGCGAGGTGTGTTTGAACGCCCGTCGGCACGGGTTCCTCAGGGGCTGCATTGGGCGGGCGCGAAGACAGGACGCGACGAGGCGGCGGGCGGCCCTCGGTCTACCCGGTCGGACGCGGCCGCCGGCTTCTGGCGCCGCTGTGACCCTGTGGGCGGGTCACAGCGGTACCAGAGTTGGCCGATCGGAGTGGACCGACCGCAGGTTCTCGCGGAGCCAGTGCCGGCGGTGGTCTGCACGAAGGAAGCCCGGAACGGCTGCGCCGCGAAGCAAGCAGGCGTGAGGACTGGACGAAGGAAGACCGCCGCCCCGCGTGGCACGGCGAAGCGGACCAAAGGCGCCCCGGGCGCCGGAGGTCACCGTCGGCCCGCCGCGAAGCAAGGAACAGCCAGCCGGAATCAGGGGTCAAGCTGCAACAGGAAGGTCGCGATGCGTTCGACCTCGTCGTGCTCGCCGATGACCGCAGCCTCGTCGCGGAGGCCCGTGAGGCAGGCAAGAAAGCCCCGGTTGGTTGGGTGGGTGCTGCGGACGTAGCCGCTGCCGCGCCAGCCGGCGGCGCGCAGCGCGTCGAGGCCACGGTGGTAGCCGACGCGGTAGGCGGCGTAGCGCTCGATGGTGTCTCGGCCAAGGCTGCCAAGCGCGGCCCAGGCGTCGGGCCAACGAGGGAATGCGGCGGCCACTGCGGCCACTCCCGTACGGTCGCTGGCGGCGACGGCCTTGGCCAGCGCCGCGGCCGCTCCGGGAGGCGCCGGCGGGAGGACCGTCTGGGGTAGGCCACTTGACAGGTTCACGGGACGGTCCGACATCGCAGCCATGCTTAGCGCCGTGCCGACCACATCGGGGAAGCCCTGCCTGTTCTGCTCCATCATCGACGGCGTCGTCGAGGCGGCGATCGTTGCCTCATCGCCCCACGCGATCGCGTTCTTGGATGTAGCTCCGCTCTTCAAGGGGCACGTGCTCGTCGTGCCGCGCGCCCATCACGAGACGCTCGTCGATCTTCCGACGGAACAGATCGGCCCGCTGTTCGCCTTCGTTCAGGAGATGGCCGCAGCGGTGCGGGACGGGCTCGGCGCCCAGGGAACCTTCGTTGCCAACAACAACGTCGTCAGCCAGAGCGTCCCGCACCTGCACATCCACGTCGTGCCCCGAACCAAAGGTGACGGGTTGAAGGGCTTCTTCTGGCCCCGGACGCGCTACGCCGACGCCGCCGACGCCGCCGATCACGCCCGCCGCATCGCAGCCGCGCGACCGCGCGGACCGGCGTTGGTGGGGCGCGAGGTCTGAGCGGATACGCTCCGCCGCCTCGGGGGTTGCCCGGGGTCAAACGAGGAGCACACCCCAATGGGTCTGGAACGCCGTACGAGCATGCGTCTTCGCGTGGTGGCCTGCGCACTTGCCGCCGTGGCCGTGTTCGCGCCGGTCGCGGCCAACGCTGACGATGTGCCGATCATCACCGCGCCACCCACCACATCGGTGCCGTCCCCGGACACGACCATCCCGCCGCTCCCGGACCCAACGATCCCGGTGCCGACGGCACCAGCGGACAGCGGCAGCGGACGACGCATCGTCTACTGCGTGACGTGCCAGCAGGTCTGGCATGTCAACGATGACAACACCGTCGCACGCACGTTCCTCGTGTCAGGCAAGGTCGCCACGCCCCATAGCGGGACCTACCACGTGTTCTCGAAATCGCGAGTGGGGACAGCAGGATCGTTGCGGCTGCCGTACATGACGCGCTTCGCCCACGGCCGCTCGCTGGCCATCGGGTTCCATGCGATCCCCATCGACCGCGCCGGCCGACCGATCGAGCCACTGTCGCAGCTGGGCACCTACCGCAGCCATGGATGTGTGCGGCAGTCCCCCGATGACGCGCTGGCTACGTGGAACTTCGCGCCGGTGGGCACCACCGTCGTGGTGATCTGACGCCTCCGTGGATCTGCTGCTGATCCGCCACGGCACACCTGTCCGCGTCGGCGAGGGCGAGGTCGAGGGCCCGGCCGACCCGGCACTCTCGGCGGAGGGTCGCAGGCAGGCAGAGTTGCTGGCGGCGTGGCTCGCGCCGGAGCGGCTCGACGCCGTGTATTCGAGTCCCCTCATCCGTGCCCTCGAGACCGCGGCACCGCTTGCGGCCCGTCGGGGCCTCCCGGTTGGCATCGTCGATGAGATCGCAGAGTTCGACCGCGACGCCAACCACTACATCCACTTCGAAGAACTGAAGGCGACGCGCGACCCTCGGCTCGCCCAGATGGTGGCTGGGGATCTCTCGGCATACGGCGAGGGTGATCCGGCCGAGTTCGCCGCACGGGTGGACCTGGGGATCTCCGGCATCATCGAACGCCATCCGGGCCAGCGCGTCGCGGTGTTCTGCCACGGAGGTGTGATCAACGCGTGGACGTCGATGGTCGCCGGCGTCGCCCGGATGCTGTGGTTCGACGCCGGTTACACGGGGATCTCGCGGGTCCAGGCCAGCCGCACCGGCATCCGCACGATCCTCACCCTCAACGAGCAGCCTCACCTCCGCTGAAGCGCGTCGTCGATGCGGCGCGCGCTCGATGAAGCCAATGCGTTGGGTCTCTGGCGACAAAGTGAGGCAGGCTGCGCGCTCGCTACGACACCTGAAAGGCGTGCAGTGCCCCACGTCGCCAACGTCCTCGACGAGCTTGAGTGGCGCGGACTCATCGCGCATTCCACCGATCCCGAGGCGCTCCGCGGCGCCCTGGCGGCTGGCAACGTCCGCTTCTACGTGGGCTTCGACCCAACCGCGCCCAGCCTCCACCACGGCAACCTGGTGCAGCTCCTGACCGCGAAGCGGCTACAGGAAGCGGGCCACACGCCCTACGCCCTGGTTGGTGGCGCGACCGGAATGATCGGCGACCCGAGGGACTCCGGCGAGCGCACCCTGAACTCGCTCGACACCGTGCGCGACTGGGTCGCGCGGCTGCAGCGCCAGGTTGAGCCGTTCCTGTCGTTCGAGGGACCCAACGCCGCGACGATGGTCGACAACTACACATGGACGTCTTCCCTCTCGACGATCGACTTCCTGCGCGACATCGGCAAGCACTTCCCGGTCAACAAGATGCTGGCCCGCGACGTCGTGCGCACCCGGCTCGAGGATGGCATCTCGTACACCGAGTTCAGCTACGTCCTGCTGCAGTCCATGGACTACTTGAACCTCTACCGGACGCACGGCGTGACACTGCAGTTCGGGGGTTCCGACCAGTGGGGCAACATCACCGCTGGGGTCGACCTCATCCGTCGCGCCGACGGCGCCAAGGTGCACGCGCTGGCCACGCCGCTGATGACCAAGGCGGACGGGACCAAGTTCGGCAAGACCGCAGGCGGCGCGGTGTGGCTCGATCCCGAGATGATGTCTCCGTGGGCCTTCTACCAGTTCTGGCTGAACGTCGAGGACGCCAAGGTCGGCGAGCTGCTGCGCGTCCTCACGTTCTTGTCGCGCCCCGAGATCGAGGAGCTGGAGGCGACGACGGTCGACAAGCCGGCGCTACGTGCCGGCCAGCGCGCCCTCGCAGAGCACGTCACGACGATCGTGCATGGCGCTGAGGAGGCCGCGAGTGTCGCCGCTGCGGCGGGCGCGTTGTTCGGCAGAGGCGATCTGCGCGGGCTGGCGGCGGCGACGCTGGCGGCCGCGCTTGGCGACGCCGGCGCGATCACCGTCTCCGACCCTGTCCCCGGGGTCGTCGACCTCTTCGTGAGCACGGGACTCTGCGCGAGCAGGGGCGAGGCACGGCGTGCCGTCACCGAAGGCGGCGCCTACCTCAACAACATGCGCATCACAGATCCCGAGCTGGTGCCGACTGCGGACGACATCCTGCCCGGCGGGTGGCTCGTCCTGCGCAAGGGCAAGCGGACCATGGCGGGCGTCGCCGTCCGATGACGGAGCTCTCACCGCCCCCGTGAGCGACGACGACCGCCCGTGGGACGTCGTCGAGCGGGTGGTCTCCGTCCGACGTCCGCTGGACCTGGTGGCCACACTGTCGCCGCTGCGCCAGGGGCGAAGGGATCCGACGGCCACGGTGGAGCCTGGCCGGGTGTGGCGGGCCACGCGCACACCGGCGGGCCCGGCCTGCCAGCTCCTGGTGACCGGCCCGGCCGCTGGCGAGGTGCGCGTGCGGGCGTGGGGGCCGGGCGCGGCGTGGCTGCTCGATGCGGCCCCGGACCTGGTCGGCGTCAACGACCGCACCGACGACTTCCAGGCCAGCCGGCATCCCGTGGTGGCCGATCTGTGGCGACGTCACCCCGGACTGGCCATCCCCAAGACTCGCGCCGTGTTCGAGATCCTCGCGCCGACGATCTGCGCGCAGAAGGTGACCGGGATCGAGGCGCGACAGAGCTGGTTCAGCATCGCGCGGCGATGGGGCGTGCCGGCGCCGCGACCGCGGGGCCGGCTGGACGCGGCGATGCCGCGACTGGTGCTCCCGCCCGCGCCCGCCGAGCTTGCGACGCTGGGAACGCACGTCCTGCACCGCATCGGTCTCGAGCACAAGCGCGCCGCCACGCTCATCATCGCCGCGGGCGCCGCGGCGCGACTCGAGAGCGCCGCCGACCTGGGCCGTGACGACGCTCGGCGGCAGCTGGAGGCTCTCCCCGGCATCGGCCGATGGACCTCTGCCGAGGTGGCCATCGTCGCCTTTGGTGACGCCGATGCCGTCAGCGTGGGCGACTACCACCTGCCGAACGTCGTGACCTGGGCGCTGGCCGGTGAGCCGCGAGGCGATGACACCAGGATGCTGGAGCTGCTCGAGCCGTTCCGGGGTCACCGCGGCCGCGTGGTGCGCCTGCTCGGCCACCATCCGAGACCCCCACGTCGGGGCCCGCGCATGCCGGTGCGTGGCTTCCAAGACCAGTAACGGGGCCTCGGCT
>JAYUDU010000144.1:0-2202 GCA_043739605.1 Acidimicrobiales bacterium
CTGCGGTCGCACCCCTCTGCGATCTTCACGTACGCCCACGGCGTCTTCGAGGCGGGGCGGGGGAGGTTGAGGAGGTCGAGGCTGGGCGCAGGCCGCGCCGCGCCGCCACCCACCGGACGACGGCCGAGCGTCACGGGAACCCCGAACCCTGCGACGAGGTCGGCCTCTGGGAGCGCATCCGCCAGCTCGTCGCCGTAGCGCTCCGCCATGCACCCCGTCACGACAAGGCGGGCACCCTCCTTGCGAGCATCGGACAGGCCGAGCGTGACCTCGACCGACTCCGCACGGGCCGCATCGATGAAGGCGCAGGTGTTGACGACCACGAGATCGGCGTCCTCAGGTGAGCTCGCTCGCACGTACCCGTCAGCCAGAAGCGTGCCCTCCAACTTGTCGGAATCGACCTGGTTCTTCGGACACCCAAGCGTCTCCACCCAATACCGCTCTGCCACGGGGGATGAAGGCTACCGGGGCCGACCCCTGTGCGGGAAGCCGGCCGCAGGACGCACCATCCGAACGACCCGCCGAGAGATACGTTGGGCGAGCGTTGCGAGCGCACGACACGCAACGTCAGGGCCCGCGGAGTGCCTCGCCGGTGTCGACGGCCTCGAACGCGTCGCCGGTGAGGGACTTCAGCTGGTTGAGGTCCTCGTCATTCCAACGCGCATCGGTGTCGCCGGAGATGAACCAGTCGCTGCCATTGTCGGCCACGATCATGCCGTAGCGCTTGAGGGCCTCGGCGATGACCCGACTGGCGCCCGTCATGCGGCTGGTGTCGACGGTGGCCTTCATCCGCAATCGTGCACCCATCGGCGCCACGTCAAGGCTGTCGGTGGAACCGGCTTGGTGGGTCGCGGGGTGGAGCCAGTGCCGACTGGACCTGCTGATGGTGAAGCGCAGCGCGTGGTCGATGCGGCCGGCGGCGATCTCGTCGTAACGAGCCAGGCCGGGCGCAATGGCCAGGCCAGCCGCATCCGCTGACGTCCAACCTTCGGGCCGGAGTGCATTGGAGCGCAGATCGAAGCGGGCTCCGGACGCGGCCGTCCAACCACCGCCCGACCTCGCCGCCCCGTACAGCTCGAAGAGGGTGCAACTGGGCTGATCGACGACCAAGACGTGGCGGTCGCTTCCGCCCTCCACGCGGGCGTTGACGGGGATGGGAAACGGCCCCGGGTCCGACTCGTTGCCGTAGTCGGTGTAGGTGATCTGCGCAGGCGCCGCGCCCGTCGAGATGGTGAGTGGGATGCCGTAGGAGGGGTCGGCGCCGAAGTCTGGATGCACGTGGCGGCCGGCTCCGATGCTCGCCACCCACGCCGCGCTCCGCGCGTGGACGGGAGATCGGCTGACGTCTGCGTTCCACGCGTTGGACCCAGGGAACGCTGGGCACGAACCGAACGCAGCACTCCCGGCCGCTGCGGGTGCCGGCCGGGTGGTCGTCGTCTGGGCTGCGGTGCTCGTCGGATGTTCGTTCGGCGCCGGGGTGGGTGACGACCGCGGAGGCGTCGTCGTCGCCGGTGTGCTCGTCGCTGGGGCGGTTGATGGGGGCGCAGTCTGGGGTGGGGCTGGCGTCGTCGGAGCGGGCGCAACACTCGTCGCCGGACTGGGGCGCGTCGTCGTCGTTGGCGGCGGGCATGGGTGGTGTCGACGGGGCACGCACCGGCCCGCTACCGGGCGGGGACGGCCCCGTCGACCCGCCTCGGCTGCTGCGGAACCTGCGAGGAACAGTGATGCGACCAGCACCACTCCGACCGCGGTGGCTGTGGTCGGACGGGGTCGGGGCGGGGTCACCGCATCGTTCGTCGGACGCACAGCCGCCCATCTTGAGTCACAGATCGATCCGCGGTGCGCACAGGGTCTGCGGATGCGGCAGGCTGGCGGTCATGTCCATCTATGACGCCCCCGTTGCCGCCTTGGGCGGCGGCCCCGCCGACCTCCACGACTACGAGGCCAAGGCCGTTCTCGTCGTCAACGTCGCCTCCAAGTGCGGCCTTACGCCGCAGTACACCGGCCTCGAGGCCTTGCAGGCCAAGTACGCCGACCAGGGCTTCTCCGTGCTCGGCTTCCCGTGCAACCAGTTCGGTGCGCAGGAGCCCGGTACACCAGAAGCGATCCAGACGTTCTGCTCCGCAACCTACGGAGTGACCTTCCCGATGTTCGACAAGGTCGAGGTCAACGGCGATGGGCGTCATCAGCTCTTCACCGACC
>JAYUDU010000145.1:0-5875 GCA_043739605.1 Acidimicrobiales bacterium
GTTGGCACCACCCGTGGCCATCATCTCGATCGCGCAGCAGGCAAGCCCGAACGTCGCGGGCCACACGCTGGACTTCCGAGACCACTTGACGAGGTTCTCGATGTTTCCCGTGAGAAAGTTGTGATTGAGCTGTTCGAGGCCCATGGCCGCACGCTACCGGTGCGCGATGCGCGCCGGCGACTCCGTGCAGAATGCGCAGGCCGCGCTGCGTACGCTGTCGTGGCCATGACGAACGATGCAGACGAGCCCGCGCCGGGGAGAGACGATCTCGTCCTCGACGACGCCTTCGTCGCCGGCGCCAGCATCCGCGAGGCCGAGATCCGCAGCGTGCAGCGCGGCGCCGTCGCCCGACGGGCTGCGGAGGAGGACGAGCTGGCCACGGCCCGAGCCGCCAAGCGAGCCGCCAAGCGCCCCAGCCGCAGGCGAACGATCATCAGCCTTGCTGTCGGCCTGTTCTTGGCTGCCGTCATCGCTCGTTCGTTTCTCGGGTCCGGCGCTCCTGCGAAGCCACCGACAACGCCGAGGACCGTTGCCTCCACGTCGACGGTCGCACCGCGCGGCTCGGTCGCGCCTGTCCGCTGATCACCTGCGCGGCCGGCCACTTCTGCCCCCACCCAGGACGTGGTGTCCGCGCACCATGTTATGCGCACATAGCGGCCATTGGCCGCAGCGCACGGAGAGGGCGGCGACCCCTCCTTCTGCGTATGAAGGGGTGGGGCATGCCCGCGCCGATCCCCGAAGGCATCCCAGTCGCCCAGAACGGAACGCCGAAAGCGACCTCGCACCGCAAAGGTGCGCTTCGTGTACGAACCTGGTGGAACCCCGGCCGAAGAGGCGTGCGCCGCGGACAACGACGCCACCCGGCATCAGGCTCGGTCGGCCTCGGCGGCAGTCCTCTGCGCTCCGTCAAGCGGCGGGGATCTCCTCGGCGGATGCGGCAGGGACGACCTTGGTCGTCGTGGACTCACCGATGTCGCGGCCGACACGACGGATGGTGGAGCGAATGGTGCGGCTCGGGTCGACGAGGTCGGGGGCGACGATGGTGAGGCGCTTCTTCGGCCCCCAGTCGAGCGCGCCGTTCGACAACAGGTACATGAAGCTGACGAACACGGCCACGGCGAACACAATCATCTCGACGAGCCCGAACGTGCCCAACTCGCCAAAGATCACCGCCCACGGGTAGAGGAACACAATCTCGATGTCGAAGATGATGAAGATCATGGCGATCAGGTAGAAGCGCACAGGAAAGCGCTCCGCCGGCTCGCGACTCGGAACGATGCCGCACTCATACGGCTCCTGCTTTGCGAGCGTCGGTCGCTGCGGCGCCAGCAGCCCCGAGGCGACGAAGGAGCCGAACGCGAACAGGACGCCAAGCGCGAGCATGAGGGCGATCGGAAGGTAGCCGTCCATCGTTGCGCTCGCTCCCTTCGACGCCGCTCAGGCCGCTACGGCGCGAGCGCCGCCCTTGCGGGCCTGGATCTCAAGGTCGCGCTTGTGCAGGCTATAGCACGTCGAGCAGAAGATCAGGAATGACCCAAGCGTGACCATGACCGGTGGAAAGCGGATCGAGCCACGGTCGCGGATGAGGGTCAGCGTTCGGGGCGGCTTAGAGAGATCCGGCTTGAACTTCTCGGTGACGTCGTTGGGGTTGAGTTTGGGCCGAATGGCCTCGACTGTCATGACGACATAGTGCGGTTGCTGACGAAACCAGTTCAGGGGGTTCTTCGCCGAACCGGCCTTGAAGAAGTGGTGGTGACGGATGGAGAACCAGATGCCATCGGTCTTCGCGCCTTTCTCATAGGCACCGATCAGGACGTAGTCGCTGCTCTTGGTGAACGGCGGCGTGAACTTCGGCTCCGGCTTCTTATGGCCTTCTGGGGCGGGCGAGTTGTCGGGAGCGAGCACCTTGTCGGCGGCAGCAGTGGCGTCCCCGAGGGTGGGCTGGCCGACGGCCAGCTGATGCCAGCCGTTGCCAGTGGGGAGTTGGCCTGCGCTGGCTGGCAGACCCGCTCGCTCGCCGAGGATCGAGTCTCCGGGGTTTCCGACGACGATCTCCATCGGCTTCCACGACGGCGGACGGCCCTTGAGGCCTTGGGCATTGACCCACCAGAGCGAACCCATGAGGGTGCACCAGCCGGAGAGCCCAGCTACCGCGAGTAGGAAGCCCAATCGGGCGCCGACGTTGGTGGCGAGGAGCATGAAGACGCTGCCAGGAAGGATGGCCACGATGACCATCACGATGATGATGCCGCGGGCCTGGGGATCCCACTTGAACTCAGCGAGCATCGGCACGAGCGCGTTGGTGAGTGCGGTCAGAGATGCGAGCATCAGGGAAGGCTCCGTTCGTACTCGATGATCGCGGTGATCTCGTTTGCGTTCAGCAGGGTTCCGAAGTGCGGCATGCCACCGGACTCGTTGCCCATGACCCCGTTGAGACCGTACGCCTGACCGAAGTTGACGCCCTCGGAGACGAACTTCAACATGTCTGCTTCGTTCGGGAACTGACGCAGGCCAACGCCAGCGCCGAGACTCGGGGCAAAGCCTCCGCTACCTTGCACCCCTGGTTCCCCATAGCTCTGGCCACGGGTGTGGCAACGAGCGCAGTGCGCCTCGAAGAGCGTCTGGCCGTCGAGCAGCGCAGGCGACGGCTTGGCCTCGTCGGGATTCTCCCGATTAGCGCGGAGCTGGGCCGCGGTCTTGTTGAGCAGGTCGACCTGGGCGCGAACGCCTGCGGCATCGAGCATGAGACCGCCCTTCGCCTTCGGGGTGGCCAGGTAGGCGACGAGGTCGTCGATCTGCTGATCGTTCATGGCCCCACCGCCTCTAATCCCCCAGGCAGGCATGGGCGTGCCGGGCCGGCCGTAGACCAGGACCTGACGCAGCTGCGTGACCTCCTTCTTGGGAAGATCGTCGCTGAGCTCGAAGGAATAGCGGTATGCCACCGTGTTGATGGCCGGCGCAGTCCACTTCACCTGACGGGTGCGGCCGAACGCGTCTGTGACGTTGTAGTTGGCCTGCCCGCCTCCGCCGTCAATGCCGTGGCAGGTTGCGCAACCGAAATGCGCGCCGTGCTTGGGCGAGTCGGTGGGCTGGAACAGGTTCTTGCCACGGGCGGCGGCGCGCCGGTCGAAACCGACGATCGAGACCTTTTCGCGGCCAGCCTCACGCACCCAATACGCGGGAAGGCCAAGCGCAACGACCGCCAAGAGCACGACCGCGATGCCGAGCGACCGGTCGAGCTTCTTCGTCTCGAGGTCGTCGTCGTCGTAGTACGGCTTGCGGTTTGGGGCCGTCTCCACCTCTGCGCCTGCGGGAGCACCCGAGCGCGACAGGTGCAGCAGGATGTAGCCAACCCAACCCACGATGAGGATTGCCGCGATGGCGATTCCCAGCTTCTGCTGGGTGTTCACCACTGCGACCAGCGGGACCGCGGAGGCCGTCGATGCCAGGTCAAGCCGCGTCAGCGTTAGGTCAAGCCGCGTCAGCGTTAGGTCAAGCACAGTGCGGTCCTTCGATCTGTTGACCCGTGGTGTCGGTGCCAAGCGGGGGGCCGGGGATGACGGCCTTGGTGTCGACGATGATCTGGCCGCCCTCGACGGTCACGGCGAAACGGTCGAGGCCGCGGGGTGCCGGGCCGTCCTTCTTTTCGCCGACGCGATTGTACTGCGAGCCGTGACATGGGCACTCGAACCACTGGGACGACTTGCACCACGGCACCCGGCACCCGAGGTGCACGCACTTCTGGTAGAGCGCGACGACGCCGGCCTCGTAACCCGGCAGGAGCGCGGCGTAGGCGGGGATCGTCTTCGCCTTGGCGAGTGCCGTCGTAGGGTACGGGTTCAGATAGAAGCGGCCCTCTGGTCGGTACGCAGGGGTCTTCGTCGTATCGATCTCCTTGAGAACATCCTCGAGAGCGCCGGCGCGGATCTTGGAGCCGAAACCACCCTTGAGCGTCGGCCACAAGAAGGCAATGCAGGCGGCACCGAAGGCCGAGAGGCCGAACACGAACAGTCCGGTCATCGACCGGTTGAGGAACTGGCGTCGAGTGACGCCAAGCGCATCCTGGTCGTACGCCTCGCGCACTGCGATGGGCGCAGGACCAACCGGCGCAAGGGTTCCTCCACGTCGACCGGCGGCGACGGCACGCTCAAGGTCTCTCCCGGAGAGGGCGAGCTCGGTCGATGCCCCCGCGTCGGCAGGCACCGAGCCAACCGCGACCAGGGTCGGGTTTGCCTTGTCTCGCTTGGCCGTCTCACGAGCGACGAAGCCAGTGGCTTCTTCGGTGTCGCGGCGCGAGAAGCTGAGCAAGAAGAATGCGATGGCGACGATGGCCAACACCACTGCTACGGCGATGAAGATGTTCACGTCAGCGCTCCTTTCGTCTTTCTGCCTCGACCTAGAGGTCGAAGATGTCGTGGACGCCTTGGCGCCACGGGAGGATGAAGTTGAAGCCCTCGCCCCGGAAGAAGCACCCGATGATGACGAGCGTCGCCCAGAACATGACGAACATCGTGAACACGGCGATCGCAAACTTGCGATCTTCTGGCTTGTTCGAGGGGTTCTTGTCGATGTAGCCAGCTGCCGCCAGGACCCCAAGACCGACGCCGGGGATGGCCACACCCGCGACGAGCGGGTGGAACATCGTGAGCATCTCCTGCAGGCCGAGGAAGTACCACGGCGCCTTCGAGGGGTTCGGGGTGAGGTTGTAGTTGGCGGCGCCGAGCAGCGGCGCGTTGACGAGCGCGGAGAACACCAACAGGAACGCCGTACAGGCGAGCGCAGCGCAGAACTCGACGATGAGCAGGTGCGGCCACGTGTTGACCTTGTCGGTGGGGACGCTCTTGACGTCTTGGATGGAACCCGCCTTGACGACCGTCAGCAGGCGCTGGGTGTGGCCAGCGACGTTGGAGGCGCCGGTCGATCCGACTCCAGCGGACGGACCGCTGGCAACGCGTGCCGCGACGGTGGGACGCTCGGCGGTAGCGACCCCGCCGCCTGTGGCGGGCGGGTCGTCGCCACCCACCTTCTTGTCCTTGGCCGCCCGCGAACGTGCGAGGAGGTGCGCGGGGATGCCAGATGCCGCGGCCGCGGCGTCGTCGGCAGCCGCGGCGGCTGCTGGTGCAGGCTCGGAGGCGGGGGCGGCGGCCGCCTCGCCGCCTCCGGCCTTCTTCGCCCGCGCCTCGGCAGCGCGCTTGAGCAGGTGTTCGGGGATCTCAGCCATGGGTGTCGTTCTGCTCCTTAGGAGATCAGTCGAATCAGAGCGGTCCGGAGATGCCGCCGTCCTTGCGGACGCGCCAGAAGTGGATCGCCATGAAGATGACGATGATGAAGGGGAACATCAGGACGTGGAGCACGTACCATCGAAGGAGGGTCTCTGGTCCGATCTCGACTCCACCAAGGAGGACGAATCGCACTTGTGACCCGACGACAGGCGAGTACCCGATCATGTTGGTACCGACGGTGACTGCCCACAGCGCGAGCTGGTCCCACGGCAAAAGATAGCCGGTGAACGACAGCAGCAGGGTGAGGGTCAAGAGGATGACGCCGATGACCCAGTTGAACTCTCGCGGTGCCTTGTATGCGCCGTGATAGAAGACGCGGGCCATGTGCAAGAACACCGAGATCACCATCAGGTGAGCTGCCCATCGGTGCATGTTGCGCACAAGTAATCCGAACGCCACCGATGTCTGCAGGTTGGAGATGTCGTTCCACGCGGCCACGTCGGTGGGCCGGTAGAAGAACATCAAGAAGATGCCGGTGACGGTGAGCAGGATGAACAGGAAGAAGCTGAGCCCGCCGAGGCACAGCGTGTAGCTGACCTTGACTGCGTGGCGCTTCACCTTCACCGGGTGCAGGTGGTACAGCACCGAGTTCA
>JAYUDU010000146.1:0-5860 GCA_043739605.1 Acidimicrobiales bacterium
ACGCGCCACCCGGCCATCGAGAAGCTCTTGGTGAGCGTGTAGAGCTCGACCGCAACATCTTTGGCCCCAGGTACCTGCAGTACCGATGGCGGCGAATAGCCGTCGAACGAGGTGTCAGAATAGGCAAAATCATGGACCAACACGACCTCCTGCTCACGGGCAAAGTCGACGAGGCGCTGCATGTAGGCGAGGTCGACGCACGTGGTCGTCGGGTTGTGCGGGAACGAGCAGACGATGACCCGCGGCTTGGGCCACTGGCTCTGGAACGCCTCGATGCAGCCCTCCAGGAAGTCGCGGTTGCCGTCGAGGCGCACCTGCTGCACCTCCGCGCCGGCGAACAGCGGAGCGTAGATGTGGATCGGATAGCTGGGCGTCGGGACGACGGCGGAATCGCCCGGCCCGAGCAGGACCCACATCAGGTGGGAGAGACCTTCCTTGGCTCCGATCGTGGTGACGATCTCGGTGTCGGGGTCGAGATCGACCGCGAAGCGGCGTTGGTACAGATCTGCGACGGCTTGGCGTAGCTTGGGGATGCCCTTCGACGAGGAGTAGCGGTGGTTGCGCCCGTTGCGAGCCGCCTCGCTGAGCTTCTCGACCGCGATCGGTGGCGACGGGATGTCTGGGTTGCCGAAACCAAGGTCGATGACATCCTCGCCATCGTGGCGAAGCGCCACCTTGATGTCGTTGATGATGGTGAAGACGTATGGGGGCAGGCCGTTGATCCGGCGGAAGGCGAAGTCGTCGAGGGCCATGGGTGAGCGAGCGTAGGACACCGGATGGGCGCCACCCACATGCAATCCAAAGGAATCGGCGCCAGCCCCGAGGGGCTGGGGAACCCCGGGGCCGGCGCCAGATCCGACCAGATAACGGGCGACATGCAGCTCTCTCGCGCATCTCGTCAAGAAAACTTCCCGCCTGGCCCGCCAGCTATGCGGCGCGACGCACGCCAGCCTCCCCGTAGCGCGCTCTGGCCCATGCCTCGATCCGTTCGTCCTCGGTCAGAAAGACGATCTGAACCGCAGTCGACATGCGAGCGAGCATGTCCAACACCTCACTCACGATGTGTGGGTGTTGGCCATCGAGTGCTTCGTCGATCACCAATGGAAGCGCGCCCGCGACCAACGTCCGGTGCGCCGCGAGCCGAGCGAGGATGGCCACCTCGACCTCGGTGGACGAAGGAGCGTCGCTGAACGCATCGCCGAATGGAGACGGCGCTGGCTCGTGACGCTTGAGCACGGGCGCTTCGCCGGGCAACGCGGCGACTCCGACCGTGGGGCCGTCTGCTGGAATGGAACGCGGAGGGACCAGCGGCGCGAAGTTGGCCGCTTCCGCCGCGACCATGTCGCGAGCGGCTTGGCGCTCTGCCCGACGCCGACCGACGATCTCGGCCATCGTGGCCGCTCGCGTCGCCGCTCGTTCCTCCGCTGCCCTGTTGACGGCGAGGTCGTGCTCGACGAGCTCCTCCACCCGACGAGCCTCGATGGCGCCAGCCTCGGTCTGCCATCTGGCGAGGGCTTCGCCAGCGGCCTCGGCGGCCGCGACGGCCTCTGCGTAGAGGACTCGACGTCGCGCCCGGTCGAGGATCTCCTCGTCGATGTCTGCACATCGCGTCGCCCATGCGGTCTCGGCTGCGACATGACGATTCGCCGCAGCGGAGCGGATGGCGCGAGCGGCCTTGAGCCGGGCCGCGTGATCTCGGAGGATCTGCTCTCGCGTGGCCTCGACGGCGGCGACCCTGCGCTGCCACGCGCCGAGGGCCGCTTCGGCGTCTGCCACGACCCGAGCCCACGCCAAGCGCCGGGTGGCCACCGCCGAGTCGAGCGCGTCGAGGTCTGCGGCGTAGCCGACGCTGTCCTCCTCATGACGCTCCACAGCCACGGCATGGGCGGCAGCCGCGTCGGCGCGGGCGCGTTCCCATGCGCCCCGCGTCACCTCCTCTGCTTCGATGACTGCAATGAGGCTCGCGTGGCGCTCCGTCGCTGCTTCGAATGCAGCCTTGGCGCGCGTGGCCTCCACTGCTCCGGCCCGGCGAGCCTGTTCCCACTCTGCTTTGACGCCGGCGACCGTTGCCGCGTGAGCGCCGACGGCGGCCTCGTGCTCGGCCCGTCGCATCTCGCGCGCCGCGGTCCATGCGTCAAGCGCGACCCGGTGAGCAGCCTCAGCTGCGACCCGGGCGTGGATGCCGGCCGCCGCCGCAGTGGCGACGGCTGCTTCCACCTCGGCCGCGTGTCGCTGGTTCTCAGCTGCCTTCGCCGCGACTCGCTGGAGCTGTTCGGCCTCAAGCTGCTTGCGCAGCCGGGAGTGCCGGCGCGTCCACGCGGCCTCGGCCTTGGCGTGGTCCGCGAGTGCCGCTTGATGCGCTTGCATCGCGGTCGCGAACTCCCTCGCACCTTGGTCGTAAGCGGCTCTGCGTTCCTCGATGGCGGCCGCAGCCCTCTGCCATGCCGTGTGCACCTCCCGGTGCTCCGCAGCAGCGTTGTCAGCGGCCTCGCGCCACGCAAGCAGGGCCTCGCGGTGCGCAACCGCGGTCGCGAGGGTTGTGGCTCGGCCCGTCGTCACCCGCGCGAGCTCTGCGTCGTATGCCTCTTGCAACGCGGCCCGGCCAACCTCGACTGCGGCGACGCCAGCCGCATGCTCTGCAGCCAACGCCTCGCGGCGCGCTGCGACCTCCGCCACCGCGGCCTCGTGGCCAACCCGTCGCGCCTCTCGGGCCGCGATGACCCGCACGACGGCGGCCGCATGGCCAGTCCCAGCAGCCTCGCGCCGCGCCGCGACCTCCGCCACCGCCGCCTCATGCTCAACCCGCTGCGCCTGTCGTGCTTCCGCGGCGCGCTCCCGCGCAACCGCGTGCTCGACCGCCGCAGCCTCACGCCGCACCGCCACCGCAGCCACCGCCCGCTGATAGCCGTCGTCGCGGCGCGCGCCCGCGACTGCTGCCACCGCCGCCTGGTAAGCCGCCGCTCGCTCGGCGCGCAGGGCGTCAGCAGCACCACGCGCGAGCCGGTGTGCCTGGGCCCGCGCATCGCGTTCCGCTCCCGCCGCCGCGACCGCGGCGTCGTAGTCGGCTATCAGGCGATGGCGTTCGATGGCGGCAACGGTGGCATCGGCGACTGCCGCCACGTGCGCCGCGATGGCGCGCTGGTGATCCGCGTGGGCGGAGGCTCGCTTCGTGTTCCGCGCCGCGAGCGCGGCGACGGCCTCGACGCGCCGAGACTCGGTGTCCCCCAACTGCTGGTCGTTTGCGGCGATCTCGTCACTGAGCCGGGCCGTCTCCGCCTGTCGCGCCGTGGCACCGAGCCGCTCAGTCTCCGCGGCGGAGATGAACTGGTCCGCCGCGGCGATGAGCTTGTCGAGGTCGCGAGGTGGATCGACGCCAACCTCGACCAGCACCTGGCTCAGACCGGATGCGGCTTCGACCGGATCGACCGGGCGGGGGTTGTAGGACCGCAGCTCGAGCGCGACGTGGATCGGCTCAAGGTCGCTCGCGCCAAGCACTGCTCTCCCCCGACTGACGAGCCCATCGAGGCGGTGTTGGGCGTCGACGAGGCGCGGATCGTCGGGACCAGCCTTGAGCTCGGCCCAGACAGCCTCCGCGTCGATGACTGCACTTCGGGCCTTGTCGCGGCGGGCAGCCGCGCCCGCGGCACGCTGTGAGGTTGCCAGCCGCAGCGCGAGGGCGTCGTAGTTGGGAAGGTCGAGCGCGACAAGTGACCGTTCGACCACGGCTGTCAGGTCGGCGATCTGGCGCTTCGTGGTGGCTGTCGGGCGGCCGGGGCGAGACTCGAGCGAGGACAGCTCACCGTGCGACGTTTCGAGTCTGGCGACGATGTCGAGGTCGAGCGACCCTTCACCCAACACCGCGGCCTCTGCTTCACGCAGCGACTCCCGGGCATCGCGGAGGGCCTGTCGAGCGGACCGGATGAGCCACGCCGGTGCGCTCTCGCTCGCCAGGCTGTCGAGGTCGAACAGGCCCCGACCGATCCCCTCAGAGATCTCGATGGCTTCGTCGTGGGCCCGCTGCGGGTCAGCGGATAGCGCCGCCTCCAGGTGCGCTCGTGCGGCCGCAATGGGGGCGGGGTCGCGAACGGTCGAGGTGGAGGCCGCCGCCGCTAGCGCGACCCTGAGGGCGGCCAGCGTCTCCCGCCGCTCTTCCATCTCCTCGTCGAGCACTTCGACGACCCCACCGAGGCGCGCCAGCTCAGCCTCATCGTCGGCGGCGTCGCTCAGCGCCGGCTCTGGACCGGGCTCGACGATCGGCGGCAGCTGAGGTGCCGGTGGGTCGGGCACGGCGTCCGGTGCCGGGGGATCGGCAACGGGTTCGGGCGGTGACGGGTCGGTGACCTGAGACGGGGCCGGAGGGTCGGCGATGTCCGGTGGCGCCAGTGGGTCGGGGATCGGCTTCGGCGCAGCTGGATCGGGAATCGCCTTTGGCGCAGGCGGATCGGGGATCGCCTTGGGTGGGCGCGGGTCGGAAATCGACGTCGGCGCCGGCGGGTCAGGCAACGGCTCGGGCAACGGCGGATCGTCCTCAACCACCAGATCGGGGAAGTCGGGCTTCTCAGCGAGCACCGGCGCTTGGGGCTCGGGCGGCACCTCGGGAATGCGGAGGTCGAGGACGGCCGGTCGTTCTGGGGCGGCGGGCGGTGTGGGGGCGGGGTCCCCATCGACATCGTCGGCAGGGACAGCGAATGCCACCGCAGCCACCGGGGCGATGCGAGCTAACGCCTGGGCGAGCGCGCCCGCCTCCGCCTCCGCCGCCACCGCGTCGAAGTCGGGCGCATCGGGAGCGGCGATGTCCGGCGGCGGCTCCGGCGCCGGGGGCAGCTGAGGCTCATCGTCGTAGTCTGCGACGATCCTGGGCCGCTGCGGTGGGTCGGGTCGTGGCGTCACCGGCGGCGGCGACTCGCTCAAGATTGCGGGCGGCGGTGGTGGCACGGGCACCGCAAGCGCCGCGATGGCTGCGGGATCTTGGGTCGGTTCCGGCCCAGCGATGTCGGATGGAAGTGCGGGCCGCGCCGGGTAGTCCGGCAGCTGCGCGATGTCCGGGTCTGGTACATCGAGGTCCGCGGGCGGGTCGGGGCGCGCCGGCGGCACCGGGTCAGTCATCTCAAGGTCTGCCGGGAGTCGTGGTGGCTGGACGTCGAGCGGCGGCCGCGGCGCGATCACCGGCGGCGGTGGTGGGTCCGGGTCGGGCGGGCCGATGGACGCGAGCTCGATTCGGTCTTCATCTGTGAGCAGCTGCTCGTCGGTCGGCTCCACCTCGACGAGGTCCTGGGCGAGCGGGTCAGCATCGCTCTCCAACGGCTGGTACGCGAGCCACGATGGGCCCAACGTCACTCCACCGTTGTGACTGTTGACCCCGGTCGCGCCCCTCGTCGGTGGGGGGAGGTCGTCTGCGACCATCACCGCGTCCAGCCCAGACGCTGCGACCGTCTCCGCCACCTCCGGATCGGAGAGATCGACCTCCACGCCGTACAGCTCAACCACACCATGCAACGAGGTGGGTTCGCCGGTCAGAGCGGCTCTGAGTGAAGCGACGAACGCCGCCCGCTGCGCGATGTCCAAGCCGGCGATGACAGTGAAGCCCTGCTCAAGATCAAACCCGACGCCATCGTCGGGATAGCCATCCATGCTGAGTTCGCGGAATTTCACAGCTCGGCTTCTTCCGACGGCTTGGACACCCGAACCCGCTGCACGCCGCTGCGCCGCCGAGCGGCGAGCGGGGCGCCCGCTGCATCCGGCTCGCAGGTCTCGTCGGCGTCACGTTGACGATCCTCGGCACCGCCTGGCTCTGGCGGGCGCGTCGCCCTGGCACCGATGGCGCGCCCGACCGCAGCAGCCGATGCGACTGCTTCGAGGA
>JAYUDU010000147.1:0-5853 GCA_043739605.1 Acidimicrobiales bacterium
TGCACCCAACAGGCGATCGCCGATCGCACCCAATGGTGCAGAGGTGTCTACGTCTCTCCGGTCGGTCACGACCGGGACTATGAACCTCGAAACGGTGCGCGTCTAGTCCTTCTTTAGGCGAGGTCCGCTAGGGGTTACTACTGGTCAATGGTGGTCAGTTGGATGAGACTTCTTGTCCGCGGAGGTGCGGCGTGGGCCGGTAGGTGACACCGGATCACCCGCGATCGTCGAGCGCGACAAGAAAACATTTCTCAGAGCAATTTGTCGCGCTCGGCACTCGCGAGGGCCCGTATCTCAAGTGACCACCATGACCAAGGAGCTGACATGGCCGAACCGCACACCCCCACCCACCCGGCGCTCGTCGACATCGCCGCCGTCGCCGCGCAGCTCGGCGTCAGCAAGCGCCACGTCCGACGGCTCATCACCGATCGCGGCCTTCCGCATCACAAGATCGGCCACTACCTCCGCTTCGACCCCCTCGAGGTCCGGGCCTGGATCGCGACCACGCGCCGTACGAGGACCGCCCCGCCGATCAGGGAGACCCGATGACGTTCGATCCCCAGTCCCCCGGTCACTGCCCGACGAACCTCGAGGAGCTCCCGCTCGTGCTGACCGTCACCGAGGCCGCCCGAGTCCTCCGCATCGGCCGCACCTCCGCCTACAAGCTCGTCCAGCAGCACCGAGCCAGCGCTGGAGCCGACGGTCTCCCCAGCCTGCGACTCGGAGGCAGGGTGATGATCCGCAAGGTCGACCTCGTCGCACTCATCGACCATCCGCGAGCGTCGTGAGGGCGGCCTGCCGTCGGTCCGTCAGTAGCGCCGGGTGTCGCGGACGGCGGTGAAGTCGGCGATCTTGAGTCGATGACACCACGGCCAGTTGGGTGTGCCGGTGAACGAGATCCGCCGACCGCGGGCCCACGAGGCGACTTCGAGATGGGCTCCTGTCTGGACCGCTGCAGCTGCGTCGAGCGCGGGAGCGAGGTCGGTGTCGTGCGAGCAGACGATCGCCACGTTGAACCCACCCTGATAGGTCAGCTTGACGAGGTCCACGGCGAGCGCGACGTCGACGCCCTTCTCCTGCGGCGAGCCGCCGCCGTTCGGCCAGCCCGACGGGTAGCGCAGCGGCCGCTGGTAGAGCACGAGGTCACTCGGGCGAGGCGCAGCCGCCTTCCACGCGGCGGACTGCGCCTGGTTCGCCGCGTTCGCCCGAGGCTGTCGCCGGGAGTCGGGGAGCCCGCGGTACACGCGCACTTCGTGGAGCACGCAAGGCGCAGCCCCGACCCGGTCGTTGCGTCGGGAGACGAGCAGTTCGCCGAGGGCCCAGGGCTCGAAGTGTCCGTTCGTCACGTTGAACTCAGCCGCGGCACAGCGATGCATGTTCTCGTAGTCGATGAAGACGACGACACGTTCAGCGGCCACGAGTCCCTCCCGAGACGAAAAACTGCCCGCCAGTCCCCTCGTGTGAGGGGAGGGCGGGCAGGAGTGCTTTCAGTATGCCGGGAGGCGCCCCGGCTTGCAAGATCACGCAAGCGAACGCGGGGAGTCTTCTCATCCGTCGGCGCCGTCCATCGCCGCTCTGAGCAGTTCGGCCGCAGCGGCGTCGCTGGCCTCGACGAAGTGGCCGTAGACGCCGAGGGTCGTTGCTGCGTTGGCGTGGCCGAGGCGCCCGCTGACCGTGCGGACGGGCACACCTGCGGCCAAGGCTGTCGTCGCCATGAAGTGGCGCAGATCATGCAGACGAACGGTCGGCTGTCCGAGCCGGTTCCGCAGGGCGGTGAACGTCGAGGTCGCCTTGTCCGGCCGAAGGGGAGCCGCGCCGTCCCCCGCGTGCGAGCACACGAACGCCAGCGGCGACAGCGGCACGCCGCAGCTGGTCGCCCGGTCCTCCGCTGCCTCACGGTGAGCACGCAGCTCGCTCACCGTCCGAGCATCGAGGCGCAGCCGGCGCGCCACGCGGGTCTTCGTGGTCTTCTCGGAGACCTTGCCGCCGACGTCGGTCAGGGCCCGATGGATCACCATGGAGCCGGCGTCTAGGTCGATGTCGAGCCACCGGAGCGCGCACAGCTCGCCGCGGCGCGCCCCTGTCGTCGCTGCGAGCACGAGGAAGATGCCGAAGTCCGGGTCGTCGGCCCTGGCCGCGGCGATCAGAGCGTTGACATCCACCGGAGCGGGGGGCCTGATCTCCTGCTGACGCACCGGCGGCGGCGATGTGCGCGTGATCGGTGATGCGGGGATCCACCCCCACTTCACGGCCTGGCCGAACGCACCGCTGAGGACGGCGTGCACTTGGCGCACGCTGGCGGCGGAAAGGCCGGCTTCTCGCTGCAGGGCTCGGTAGAAGCGGTCGACCTCGCTGGCATCGACCGCCCTCACCGGGCGGTCGCCGAGCGCCGGTACGACCCGGGCACGGCTCAACCGCCGGTACTCGTGCACGGTCTTGGGAGCGAGGCGCCCCGAGATGAGGTCGAGCCACTCCTCGAGGAGTCTGGCGACGGTGTGCCGGCCGGCCGGGTCCGGGGCGCCGGTGTCGGTCGCCTCGACGGTCAAGCGAGCGAGTGCGAGGTCCGCTTCGGCTCTGGTACCTCGGACGTACCGGGTCAGCTGCTGCCGGCCGCCGGTGAGCGAGTCGCGCGGGAGCGAGACGCGGACCTCCCAGAGGCCGTTGGAGCGTTTGCGGACGGTGCCTGGCACAGCCACCACGGTACGCCTCCCGCTCGACCTTGGTGGTACGGCTGGTGGTACGCCGGCTCCGCAACACGTGCGAATCCCGAGTTTCCCTTGTACTTCCTGGAGCCCGAGGAAGGAGTTGAACACTCGACCTACGCATTACGAGTGCGTTGCTCTACCACTGAGCTACTCGGGCGACGGCCGGAGAGCATGGCACACCGAGCTGGACGATTCCCAGCCAGTTCGCGTGGCCAGTCGGGGGACCGGCCGGGTCGCCAAGGACCACGAATGCGTCGGCGGTCTCGTACCGCCGCGCTGACCTGCGCGGGCGACAGCGAGTCATGGGAGAGCGGGAGGACGGTGGGCAGGGCCGCACCCGGGTTCGGCATCAGGCCGGAGGTCCCACCGTGTTCGTGCGCTTCGGGTGCGAACGTGGTGGGACCTCGACGATCAGCACGACTTCGGTGGAGGTGCGCGGACACCAACACCGACGAACGTGTTGGCGGGGCCACTCGCCTCAGCGCCCCGCGGCGCCGATGCGGAGGAAGAGGGCGCTGAGGAGGAGCGGCTCGTTCGGGTTGCGGATCATCGCCGCGGTGGCGTCGCGGACGGCGTCAAGCGCATCGGCATTGACGCGGCCCTCGGCGAGGCGCTCTCGCAATGCGTGCGACAGCGTCGCCAAGCCGGCTTTCAGATCGTCGGTGCGCACCTTGCGCAGCTCTCGCTTGTGGCGCTCGACGACGTCGGCGCGGGCCGCCTTGCGGCCGGTGATCTTGTCCAGCTGGTCCAGCTCTGCGAGCTCGCCTTCGTGGCGATCGCGCAGTGGCACCAAGATGCCCTCGGCAAGGCCGAGCAGCTCGTCGACGAGCACGCTCACCACGTGGCCGGAGCCGTCAAGACGGCCGGCCACGCTGCGCCACGCGGCCTGGCGCGTTGCGAAGCCTGCGTCGTTGGCCAACAGTCGAGCCCGATCGAGGCGGCCGCCGCTCGACGCCGCGGCCAGCTCGGCCTGCTCTGGCTCTGCGCCGGATGCAACAAGGGCTTGAGCGATCTCGTCGTCGTGCAGGGGTGACAGATCGATGCGTACTGAACGACTTGCGATGGTGACGAGATCCGCAGTCACCTGCTCCGCGGTCATCACGAACACGGTCGACGCGGGGGGCTCCTCGATGGTCTTCAGCAACGCGGGACCTGCGGATGTGAGGAGGTGCATCTCGGGTATGACGATGACCTTGACCGGACGCTCCACCGGCGTACGAAAGGCGAGATCGCTGATGCTCCTCGCATCGGGAACCGAGAGCGCGGCCCCCGCTCGAATGAACCGGAGGAGGTCTGGGTGTCCGGGGCCGAGACAGCGGCGGGTGATGTCGGCGTCCTCGAGTCCGCCGAGCAACGCCGCCGCGAACGCGAGTGCGAGCTCGTCGGCGCCGACGCCGGCCGGGCCAACCAGCAAGTAGGCGTGCACCGGCTTCTTGAGCGCAGAGCCGAGCCCGGACACCGCGTCGTGCTGGCCAACGACGCCGGCGCGATCGCACAGCTCGGTGAAGGTGGCCACGGCTCCCGACCCTACCGGCGACCGCCGCCAAGGCCTGCCGCCGCCACGCCCCACACCCGTTCGGCGACATCGCCGACCGGACCGGTGGCGTCGACGATGACCCAATCGTCAAGCCCCTGGGCGAGCGCGAGGAACCCCTCGACAACGCGACCGTGGAAGTCATCTCCCAGCGCCTCAAGCCGATCGGGGGTCGCACCCGTCGCCTCGAGGCGTGCGGCCGTCACCTCGGCGGGCGCCACCAGCAGGATGGTGAGGTCGGGCCAAAGATCGTCGGAGGCGAACCGTGACAGCGACGCCACCGCATCGACCCCCAGGCCACGCGCCACGCCCTGATACGCCAACGACGACCCGATGTAGCGATCCGTGACGAGGTCCGTGCCTGCGGCCAGCGTCGGCTCGATCACCTCGGCAATGTGCTGGGCACGGGCCGCGGCCATGAGGAGTGCCTCTGCACGCGGGTCGAGGCCGACGTTGGCGGGGTCGAGGAGCAACGACCGGAGCTGCTCACCCAGCTGGGTGCCGCCCGGTTCTCGGGTCAGGCGCGCTCCGAGGCGTTCCGCCAGCAGCCGCGCCTGGGTCGACTTGCCGGTGCCCTCGCCGCCCTCGAAGGCGATGAAGCGGCCGCGCCCGTCTGGCCGAGTCACTGCGCCGAGGCCGACTCTGGCGTCGGGCCCGCGATGCGCGGCACCTCGCCAGTGGGCAGCGAGGCGACGATGTCTGACAGCCCAACGTTCGCGTTGCCTGGGGCCACCGCCGGCGCCGCCGCAACGGCCGCGCGCAGCGCGTTCCGCGCCACCAGGCCCGAACCGAAGATGATGAGGCCGGCGAGCCACAGCGAGACACGGACCCCGGGAAGGTGGATGTGCCATCCGGCGACGTTGAGGCGTTGCGTCGGGCCGAGCGCCCACCGCGTGACGCGGTCGATGAGCGTCGAGAGGAACGGGCCCCCGGCAAAGGCCCCCAGCAGGCAGAGCCGCACGAGCGAGTACAGCGTTGCGAAGGTGCGGCCCCGCAGATCGTCCTCGGTGTGGGCCTGGATGAGGCTGAAGCCGAGCACGTACACGCCCCCCGCGCACAGGCCGAGCACGCTCACCACGATGAGCGCCGGCGTGAGGCTCCACATGCAGGCGCCTGCGAAGAGGCTGATGCCAGCGACCACGGCGCAGCGGGCGAAGAGGTGTTCACTCTTCAACCGCTTCTGGAAGGTCGTGAGACCAACCACCCCGAGCGCGACGCCCACACCGAGCGCAGTGATGAGCGCCCCAAACCCGCGCGTACCACCACCGAGGACCTGCTTGGAGAAGACCGGCCCGAGCGGCACAACCATGCCGCCGCCGACGAGACCGGTCGCCAGGCAGAGGATGACGGACCGCACCACCTTGTTCTGGCCGATGAAGCGCCAGCCCTCCCGCAGCTCGCGGACGCTTCCCGTCAGGTCGATGCGGGTGGTGCCACTCCTACGCCGTTCTCGCTTGGGGATGGGCAGCGTCGCGATGAGGCTGGCAGAGACGCAGAAACTGAGCGTGTCGCCCCACAGTGCCAGGTTCTCCTGGCTCACCTTCAGCGCCGACATGGCGGGGAACCGACCGAGAACGGCGGCGATGGAAGCGAGCGCAGTGAACAGGGCTGCAC
>JAYUDU010000148.1:0-5849 GCA_043739605.1 Acidimicrobiales bacterium
TCTTCGGGGTGGGTGATGAACGTGTTCATCGAACCGTGTGCCGTCGCGATGTCGATGTCGTGCTCGATCATGGCCGGAGCCTACGACCGAGGCTGCAGCGATCGGGCAACGAAGCGGGGAGTGCTCGGGCGCGACGGTGCCGCTTGGGTCCCCGAAGCCGGAGCGCCAGAACTCCGGCGTTTAGCACGAGCACTGCCGAACCCAAGGCGATCGCGATCGTCGTCGTAGCGTCAGTACCGGCGACGATTCCGTGCACGGTCACCACGGCGAAGAGCGGCGCAGAGCACAGGTGCACTGCACGCCATAGCCTCAACGGCAGTCGGCGCTTGAGGAGCGACGTGGCCTCGACGGCGAGGAGCAGGTAGAGCGCGGCGACCCCCCACGTCACGGCGCCCGGCTTCCACGCCGACGCCATGGGCACGAAGATCTCCGCCCACCCGAAGTGCACATACGAATCCGCCACCAGGGCGAGGACGTGCGTCGCCATGAAGATGACTCCGAGCCCGCCAAGGAAACGATGCAGATCAAGGTTCCACGCCGGAGGTGGAACCTTGTGGGTCAGGCGGCCGGCGACGACGAGACCAAGCAGCACCGACACTGCGAGGACAGCCCAGGCTATGAGGCCCGAGGCTCTCGCTAGGTACCACCAGATGTGGGCGTCGATCATCGGGCCCGCCACACGATCTCGTCGAGGGTCGCGACATCGCCGACCAGAACGACCATGGCGTCCGCCTGCACGATCAGGGCCGCGTGGCCGCGGCCGAGCCCGTCGACCAGAAGCCTCCCCGCGTCGACGCCGGCGACGATGATCGCGGTCGCCACGACCTCCGCCCGCCAGGCCTCTGGCGCGAGGACGGTGGCTGACACGACGCCCGAAGTCGCCGGTGCGCCGGTGCTGGGGTCGATGATGTGATGGGCTGGCACGCCGCCCCGTCGCCAGGCGCGATGAACGATCGTGGACGTCACGACGGCGCCATCGGTCAGGGCCACCCTGGCGAGCTCCTCGGCGTCCCACGGATCCTCGACGGCGATCTGCCAGCCGGCATCGGTCGGCGGCCGCCCGGCCACGCGGATGTCGCCGCCCAGGTTGACGCACGCGCCGTCGGCGCCGCGGTCGATCAGCTCGTTTACGACGATGTCCGCGGCAAGGCCTTTTCCAACGCCGCCCGGGTCGAGGCCGACCCCCGGCGCGAGTCGGACCCGTGCCCGACGGCCAAACGGTCGCCGCAGATCGACCTGACCCCCACCCGCTGCCCTCCTCGATGGCGCGCGTCGCGTGTCGTTCGTCGCGACCCGTCGGAAGGTGCGGTCGTAGCCCCACGCCCCCAGCGCGTCGACGACTGTCGGGTCGAAGTGGCCGCCAGTCAGCACACGACCCTCCATCGCTCGCTCGACCAACAGCCCCGTCTCGACGGACACGGCGCGAGAGCGTCCCGCGGCTCGGTTGCAGCGCGAGATGTCGCTCGACTCGATGAACCGACTCCAACGGCCCTCGAGCTCATCGACCCTCGCCCGGGCCTCGGCAACAAGGGATGGGGGACCGCCGACGACCACGATCTCGGCTTCGCACCCCATGCAGCGGAAGGCGCTGCTCATCACCGGTGCTTCTGCGGTGGCCGCGATCGCGGTCACGCCGGTTTGCTCCCGCTGCTGCGCGTCGTGGGGGGCGCGGCCGGCTTTGGAGGAGGCGGCGACGCCGGCTTCTGCGCCGGCGTTGGTGTCGCCGGTGGCGCGAGCGCGGGTGCAGCAGCTCTCTGAGCGGCTGGCATCGTCCCCGGCGGTGCAGGAGACGCAGCCGCGGACGCCGCCGCGGAGCCGGTCGTGGATGGTCGGCGCGGGTTGGTGGTGGCCGCGGGTTGGAGGACGGAGCCGGCAACGGGTGCGGTCCCCGCGACCGTCCGCCGGGTTGCGGGTTCGGTCGTCTGCCCGGTCGCGATGGCTGCTGGGACCGTCGTCGCGGCCAGGTGGCGGAGGACGACGACCGGCGCCGCCTGCGCATTCGTGTCGGCGATCGGCGCATCCGTCGTGACGAGCGCGCGCCGGGCCGCGGCGCGTTGCGCGCTGAGCGACAGGCACGCCGTCACCCCGAGCGTCCCGCCGGCACTGAGGCCCACCGCGAGGATCCTCGCCGCACCGGCCTTGTGGCGGCGGCGTCCGGTTGGGGTGCGGGCCACGGGCCGCGCAGCAGCAGGCCCTGGAGCGGGAGCCGTGGCGCGACGTGCTTCCAGACGCGCGAGCCGCTCGGCGCGTTCGGTATCGTTCATCGCGGCGCCGTCGACGGAGGCTGGTCTTCGGGCGGCTCAGGTTGGCCATCGCGGTGATGGTCCACTTGCGGGTCTTGCGGGTCTTGCGGGTCATGTTGGACCGGTTGGCGCGGTGCTTGGGTGGTCTCGGTGCGCGGCGCGGTGACCGTCGGCTCGGGCGTCGGGGCGGCCGTCGTCGGCGCCGGCACGGATGCGGGTGCGGGTGCTGCCACGACCGCCGGGGCAGACCTCGTCGTGGTGACAGCGGGCCCGGTCGGGCGCGTGGTCGGCACCCACGTCGGCCGGGTGACCTCGGCGCTCGCCGCCGTCGCCGCCGTCGGCATTGGCATCGGCATCGGACCGACGGTTGCCGCCGCCGCGTCGTACACATCCACGTACTGGATGTCGGGTGTCGAGGCCGCCGTAGGTGTGACTGGCACTGGTCGGTGTGTTGCCCCCGACCCCACATCCACGGCACCGAGCGCCGCCGCTGCGGCGGCGGCTGCCGGGACGCCGATCAGCCCAGCCGAGGCGGCGAGCGCGACTGCCATGCGTCCGTCCATCTGACCATCTCCCTTGCGGGGCCGTCTGCTCCGCTGAGACGATCTTCGGACATCGGACGACCCGCGCGGACCTAAGCCTTCCTGAAGACTTCGTCAAGCATCAGCACAAGTCGGCCAAACCGCCGCCTGGATCCTTGCGGCACCCCGTCCGGGTGTCATGGTGGTGCTCGTGAGGTCGCGTGCGCTGCTGCTGGTCGTGTGGCTCGTCGCGACGGCCACCGGGACGGGACTGACGTGGGCCGTCGTGGCTAGCGTGGTCTCCGACGTCGCCGTCGACGCGACGCCCGAACACACCGGTCTTGTTCGAGAGGCCACCGTTGGTGTCGGACGGGTGCAAGGGGTGAGCGGGATCATCAGCGGCGCTGCGAGCCAGGAGCGGGCCGTCGGCACCAGCCGCGCTTCGAGCGCGACCGCGGCGCTCGGACCCAGTGAGCGCGCATCGACGGCCACGACGGTCGCGCACGCCCAACCTTCGACTCCGAGCGCAACCACGCGGTCATCGACGACGATCGCGACGCCGACGTCAGACGGCGCATCTCCGTCCACATCGAGCGCGACACCTTCGCCGAACGAGGCGCCCGCGCCGACGGGGACTCCTACTCCGGCCACCACGGCCGCGACGACGGGCCGGACCGCGTACGCCACAAACGGCGGGTCGGTCACGGTGCATTGCACCGCGCCATCCTCGATCGAGCTCGTCGCCGCAAGCCCGAACGACGGGTGGGTGGTCGAGGTCGACGACGCCGGCCCGGACCAGGTCGGAGTGCACTTCACTGGGCGTGGCGAGGTCGAGCTGCAACTCGTCTGCCATGGCGGCCAGCCCTCACGACGCGCCGGCTGAGCGCGGCTGACGATGGCATCCGTGGTCCTGGTGGAGGACGACGCGGACATTGGCGACGCGATCCGCCGAGCTCTCATCGGCCGGGGCCACGCCGTGCGGCTTGAGCGGACGGGGCTCGCCGCGCTGGCCGGCATGACCGAAGGTCCCGTCGACATCGTCGTCCTCGACCTCGGGCTTCCAGACATCGACGGGGTTGATCTGCTGAAGATGCTGAGAGCCATCAGCGCAGTTCCAGTGATCGTGGCCACGGCGCGCGATGACGATGCGTCGATCGTTCGAACGCTCGACGCTGGCGCAGACGATTATGTGACGAAGCCGTACTCTTGCGAGCAGCTCGACGCGCGCATCCGGGCAGTCTTGCGGCGCGGAGCAACCGCGATGGAGCGGCCAGCCATCGTGGTCGCCGGCCTGCGGATCGACCCTTCGACGCATGAGGTCGAGCTTGACGGCCAGCTGATACGGCTCAGCCGAAAGGAGTTCGAGCTCCTCCACCACCTGGCCAGCCGGCAGGGTCGACTGGTGACCAAGCGCGAGCTGCTCGCGACGATCTGGGGCCAGCCGTGGGGCGGCTCGGAGAACACCCTCGACGTCCACATCTCCTGGCTCAGGCGCAAGCTCGGCGAGACCGCCGCAGAGCCGCGCTTCCTCAGGTCGGTCCGCGGCGTCGGCATCCGGCTCGTCGATCCGAACACCCCGGCGTAACGCATGCGCCGCCAGCTGGCAGGCACCGCGGCCGCGGTGACGCTGATGGTGATGATCTCGTTCTTGGTCCCGCTGGCGCTGGTGCTCCGCGGCCTGGCCCGAGAGCAATCGGTACGGGCCGGCGAGGTGCAGGCGCGGAGCATCGCAGGATTGCTCGCGGGCGGCGTTCCGACCGAAGCAGTCGATGGCGTGCTCGCCGGTGAGAACGCGACGGGGCCTCGACTCGCGAGCGTGACGCTTCCCGACGGTCGCGTGCTCGGCCAGCCCAGGGAGCCCGGCGATAGCTCGGCGGCCGCCCGCGCCGGAGGTGCGTTCAGCCAGAACAGGGCCGACGGAGCCGTCGAGATCTACGTGCCGGTCGCCGGTGCTGTCGGACCGCCGACGGTCGTGCGCGTCGTCGTGCCGAAGAACGTCGTCGTGCGAGGCGTGTGGCGGACGTGGCTCCTCCTGGGCGCAATCGGAGCGGTGCTCGTCGTTCTCGCCGTCGCGGTGTTCGACCGCCTGGCCCGCTCGACGACGAGGCCAATGGTCGAGCTCCGCCGCGTGACCCAACGGCTGGAGCACGGCGACTTCAGTGCGAGGGCGGTGCCCACGGGCCCACCCGAGGTCGTCGAGGCCGCCCGGGCGATCAACGTGTTGGCCGACCGCATCGGCACACTGCTCGCGGCGGAGCGCGAAGCTGCCGCCGATTTGTCCCACGAGCTGCGGACACCGCTGACCGCTCTCCGCCTGCACGCCGAATCCATCGGCGACACGACGGACCGAGAACGGGTGTCAGGAGGGGTCCGAGCGCTTGAGCGCTCCGTCGATCGAGTCATCGAGCAGGCGCGCGGCGCGACCGCTTCCGACCTCGTCGTTGACCGATGCGACATCGGGGCCGTGGCCACGGCCCGGGTTCGATTCTGGGAGGTGGTCGCGCGAACCGAGGAACGGCTCTGCACCCTCGACGTCCCCCCCGAGCCGGTGTGGGCGCGGATCAGCCCTGGGGGAGTCGAGTCTGCCGTCGATGCTCTCGTCGGCAACGTGTTGGCCCACACCCCCCGGGGCACGGGCTTCTGCGTCACCGTGCGCTCGTGCGGGGATGAGCGGGCCGCTCTGACGGTCTCGGACGACGGCCCCGGGCTGTCGGACCGACGGTTGTTGGCCCGTGGTGCGAGCCCGTCGGGCGGCACCGGACTCGGCCTCGACATCGCTCGCCGAACCGCGGAGTCCTCCGGCGGGTCCCTCACCTTCGGCCCAGGCCCGGGCGCTAGCGTCGTACTAGCCTTCGGGCCCGAGTAAGTAGGTCGCGCGCCGGTCGTTCGCCCCGCCGCGGTGCTTCGGACTTGGGTTACGGCTGACGGACCCGCTCGCAGATGGTTGCGAGGCGGGCGTCGCGGCCGGTGGTGCCGGTCGCCCAGATGCGTAGCTCGGTGCGACATTGGAGGTGCGGTTCGGGCCAGGTGATCGAGGCGCACATGATGTCTGCGTCGGGGCCGACAACCCATTCGGTGTGATGCC
>JAYUDU010000149.1:0-5848 GCA_043739605.1 Acidimicrobiales bacterium
TCGCGCTGGGGGCCGCGGGGTGTACAGGCCACAGCCGGGGCGAGGTCGGGCAGGCGTCGCCAATGCTGTCCGGCAGGTCGGTCGCGGGCGTGCACATCGATCTTGGGTCATTCCGGGCCGGTCGGCCTGCCCTCATCAACTTCTGGGCCACGTGGTGCCAGCCCTGCCGTAGCGAGTACCCCCGCTTGAAGGCAACGGAGGCGGCGGGCACGGTCATCTTCGGCGTGAACGTCCGCGACTCCAAACGTCTTGCCGTCGAGTTCGCCACCGAGCAGGGCGCAACCTGGCCAAGTCTCGCCGATCCGCAGGGCACGGCCGCGGCCCGTTGGGGCGTCGGTCAGGGTCTCCCGGTGACGGTTGCGGTCAACGCGGCCGGGGTGGTGAAGGCCCGTCACTTCGGCGAGGCGACAGATGCCGACCTCGTTGCACTGGTCGCGGCCGCCGCCGCCTGACACGCCAGGCGTGCTCTCCGGCTGAGGTCGGAGCCACGTCGGCATCACTGCGGATCCCACGCGGCGTCCCCGGAATTCGTAGCGAACGTCGAGGTCCCACCACGTTCGTACCCGAAGCGCACGAACATGGTGCGACCTCCGGGCGGATGCTCGAACCATGGCATCGGATCGTTGATGCAACCCGAACGGGGGTCGGCGCCCTACTCGCCGCGCCGCCGCTACAAGCGGGTCTGTCCCGTCCGGCGTCGGCCAACCTCGTGGCGCACGAAGCGCGGGGTCAGTCCCAGCGGAACGTGCGGGCGGCGACGAGCGGGGTGGCGATGGCCCAAGCGACCAACACCACCCACGCCCGGTCGGGCACCGCGGCGCCCGTGCCGAGCGCGGCGTGGAGGGCGTCGGCCAATGCGGAGGCGGGCAACACCTTTGCGAAGAGCTCGATCGGGCGGGGCAGCTGTGACAGGGGAATGACCATGCCACCCAGCAGGAGCAACACCAGATAGAGGCCATTTGCGATGGCGAGCACGGCCTCGGCGCGCAGCGCGCCCGCCATCGCCAACCCGAGGCCGCTGAAGGCGATCGTGGCGAGGACCATGGCGGCGAGGCCCGGCAGGACGCCATGCGATGGCCGCCACCCGAGTGCGATGGAGACAGGCACCAGCAGAGCCAGCTGTACCGCCTCCACGACGAGCACGCCGATGGTCTTGGCGGCGAGGAGATCCGTGCGCGTCAACGGCGTCGTGCCAAGCCGCTTCAGGACGCCGTAGCTGCGCTCGAACGCCGTGGCGATGCCGAGGCTCACCATGCCCGTGCTCATGATGGCCAGCGCCAGCACGCCCGGCGCGAGGTAGTCGACCCGGTGTCTGGTGCCCGCAGGCACCGGCAGCACCGCGATGGACGAGAAGAAGACGAGCAGCACGACGGGGATGCCGACTGCGAGCAGCAGCGACTCGCCGCGCCGGAGCGTCATCACCACCTCAGCCTTGGCTTGGGTACGCAGCGCTCTGGTTGTCACGTCGTGTCCTCGTTGGACCGCCGGGACCGACCTCGACGCCGCGGCGCCCGGTCGGTCGCCGCAGCTGATTGCTGGCCAACCAGCTGGGAGAAGACGTCCTCAAGGCGCTGCCGACCGGCGCGGAGGTCGCCCACCATCACATCGCTGCTGGCCAGGTCCGCGGTGAGCGCGGCCACGTTGGCCGCGGATGCGGCGAGGCTCAGGATGTACTCGCCGGGTCGCGCTTCTACGCCAGAGGAGGCGCCCAGGCGTGTAGCCAACTCGGCGATGTTCAGGCCGCCGGGCGCAGAGAAGCGGATCTCGTCGCCGCGGCCCTTGGCCAACCCAGCCGGCGTGTCGTCGGCAACGATCTTGCCGCGGTCGATGATGACCACGCGATCCGCCAAGCGTTCCGCCTCGTCGAGGTCGTGGGTGGTCATGACGATGCAGGCGCCGTCATCACGCAAGCCGCGCACGACGTCCCACAGCACGTGTCGAGCGGTCGGATCCATCCCCGCGGACGGCTCGTCGAGGAACGCGACGGCGGGACGTCCGACGAGGGCGAGCGCGAGCGATACCCGCTGCTGCTCGCCGCCGGACAGTCGCCGCCATGGCGTGGTGGCGCAGCGGCGCAGGTCGAGACGGTCGAGGAGATCGTCGACCGGCAGGGGGTTGTCGTAGTAGCCAGCGAACAGGCGAACCGCAGCCTCTGCGCCCAGCGTGGAGTAGACGCCTCCGCGCTGCAGCATGACGCCGATGCGGCCGACGACGGCTGCACGTTCGCCGACGGGGTCGTGGCCGAGCACCCGCACCCGCCCCGACGTTGGACGGCGGTAGCCCTCAAGGGTCTCGAGGGTCGATGTTTTCCCCGCGCCGTTGGGACCGAGGACAGCAAGAACGGTCTCAGCTTCCGCCACGAACGAGACCCCGTCAACCGCGGTCGTCATGCCATGACAAACAACGAGATCTTCGACGAGGACCGCGGGGTTCGGGCTCGTCGCGAACTCCCGGTCGGGCGGGATCATTGCGGAGGAACCTAGGTCCGTGGTTGCATCGCATGCCATGCGAGGCCAGGGACGTCGATCGGCCGCTTCGGCGGGGGCCCTGCTCGTCCTCTTGGGCGTGTCTGGAGCGCTGGTCGCGTGCGAGTCGCCGCTGGCCAAGAAGGGTCCGAAGGCGAGCGTCTATGTGGCACAGGTCGAAGCCGCCTGTGCGCCCGGCGTGACGGCCGCGCTCGCCAACAGCTCAGTCCCGCTCACGAACGACGTGGAGGGCATCGAGGCGCAGCGCACGACCGTGCGCGCCGCCCGCGCGACGTTGCTCGATCTGTCGTCGAAGGATGCTCCCGCCGCGCAAGCCAGCGCCTTCAAGGCGTTCTGGGTCGCCGACATCACCATCCTCGACAACCGGCTTGAAGCGCTCCGCTCGACCCAGGCCGCGGACATCCCCGGGGTCACCTTCGCTGGGAAGGCGCGGGTCGGCCTCGTCAAGAACGCTCGTGCCTCGGGAAGGGCCCTCGGTCTGTCCGCCTGCCTCCCGAAGGCCTGAGGTCCCGCGGCGCGGCTCGCGGAGAATCGGTCTGCTGGCTCGCTGAGGCGTGCGGTTCGGCCTCGGTTGCGCTGGCGGTCGCGCCCACGTGCCCGTCGCGACGGCGCCCTCCGCGTGCACAAACCATTCGACGTGGTTGTGACGGCCGCTACCGTCGGGCGCGTGCTCGACCCCAAACGTTTGCGAAGCGATCTCGACGGCGTCCGCAACGCGCTAGCGCGCCGCGGTGTCGCTGTGGCAGAGGTCGACCGCCTGGCCGCGCTCGACGCCGCGGCGCGAACCGCCCAGGCCGAGCGCGACCGCTGCCGCGCCGAGGTCAAGGGCCTGTCGAAGGAGGTCGGGGCGGCGCGCCAGGCCGGCGACGCCGAGACCGCAGACCGGCTGCAGGCTCGCAGCCGCGCCCTCGGCGACGCAGAGCGCGTCGAGGAGGCCAAGGCGGCGGCGCTGGAAGCAGAGCTGCGCGACGCGCTGCTGCTCGTTCCCAACGAGCCGGCCAGCGATGCCCCCGACGGCGCCGGCCCACAGGACAACGTCGTGCTGTCGACGTGGACCCCAGATGGCCACCCCTTCGACGAGAACCACTGGGCCCCTCACCAATGCGTGCCCCATTGGGAGACCGGGGCACAACTCGGCCTCATCGACGGTGAGCGCGCCGTCAAGATGTCCGGCTCGATGTTCACCATGTACCGCGGCCAGGGCGCCCGCCTGCTGCGGGCCCTCACCGGCATGGCCCTCGACCGCCACGTCGCGGGCGGTTGGGAGGAGATCCGGCCACCGACGCTCGTCACCACCGCGACCCTCACCTCCACCGGCCATCTGCCCAAGTTCGCCGACGACGCCTATCACCTCGCGCGCGACGACCTGTGGGCCATCCCCACCGCGGAGGTGCCGCTCACCTCGCTCGGGCGCGACGAGGTGTTCGACCCGGACGACCTGCCCAAGCTCTACACGGCCTACACCAGCTGCTACCGGCGCGAAGCCGGGTCGGCTGGTCGCGACACGCGGGGTCTGCTGCGCACGCACGAGTTCGACAAGGTCGAGCTGATGGCGGTCGCCACGCCAGGTCAGGTGCACGCCATCCACGCAGACATCCTGCGTAGAGCCGAGGATCTGCTCCGCGATCTCGGCCTCACCTACCGAGTGCTCGACCTGTGCGCTGGCGATCTCGGGTTCGCCTCGCGCCGCACCTTCGACCTCGAGGTGTACGCGCCCGGCGTGGGCGCGTGGCTCGAGGTCAGCTCGGTGTCGTGGTACGGCGACTTCCAGGCGCGGCGAGCCAACATGCGCCACCGCGTCGTCGACGCCGACGGCAAGCCCGCCGGCACTGCTGTGTGCCACACGCTCAACGGCTCTGCGCTGGCCTGGCCGCGGGTCATCGCAGCACTGTTGGAGGTGCACCGCGAAGAGGACGGCCGCATCGCTCTGCCGGCGGTTCTGCAGGCGCGCATGGGTGCAACGCACATCGGTTGACCGCGTCCTGGTACGGTACGCCCGGCGAGCCGGCACACGGTCGGCTCAAGAAGCGATTTGGAAACCCCCAGTGGCTACAGGCACAGTCAAGATGTTCAACGCGGAGAAGGGCTTCGGCTTCATCTCACGTGAGGATGGAGCGGACGTGTTCGTCCACTACTCCAAGATCGAAAGCGCCGGTGGCTTCAAGGAGCTGCACGCCGGCGACAAGGTCGAGTTCGAGGTCGGTCCGGGCCGCAAGGGCGACGAAGCCCTCAACGTCCGCATCGTCGAGTAGGACCCTCCACTCACCACTCAGAGGCCCTCGCAAGAGGGTCGCCCCGCCGCCGCATCGCTACTCGATGGTGATGCGGCGGGCGTGGTATCCAGAGGCGCCGTTGGGCGCCACATCGGCGACCTCCGCGGTCTGGGTCTCGCCCGTGCCATCCGTGGCACGGCAGCGCACCACGTGTCGTCCGATGGGGGCATCCCACGCCCACGACCACTGCGTCCACGAACGCGCCCCGATGCCCTCACCAAGGGTGGCGACGTTCCATGGACCGTTGTCGACCTGCACCTCGACCTTGGAGATGCCGCGGGTCGGCGCCCATGCCACGCCGGCGATGGGGATGCGACCCGCAGCCATCCGAGACTTCAGCGGCACGTCGATGCGGCTCTCGGTCTTGATCGGACCGAGCTTGGACCACCCGCGGGGGATCCAGTAGCCGTCGACCGCGCTCATCGTCGTGATGCGGATGCGGGCCAACCACTTCGTAGCCGACACATAGCCGTACAGACCCGGCACGACGAGACGGACCGGATAGCCGTGGTTGCGGGGGAGGGGCTCGCCGTTCATGCCGATGGCGATCATCGTTTCGCGGCCGTCGAGCGCAGCTTCGATCGGGAAGCCGGCGGTGAACCCGTCGACGGAGTATCCGACGACCTGCTCTGCACCCGCCTGCACCCCGGCTCGTTCGAGCACATCCTTGAGCAGCACGCCCTGGAACCGGGCGGTGCCAACAAGGTCGCCGCCCACCTCGTTGGATACGCACGACAGCGTGACGTCTCGCTCGATCTGCGGCATGGCTCTGAGGTCTTGGTAGTTGATCGAGAACGGGCGATCGACCATTCCGTCGACCTTCATCGACCAGGTCGTGGCGTCGATCCGCGGCACCACGAGGGCGGTGTCGATGCGGTAGAAGTCGGCGTTCGGCGTGATGAGCGGTGAGATGCCGGCGACGTCGAGCGAGGCGCTGGCGGGGACCGGCGGCAAGGGGGCAGGCACCGGCGGCAGGGCGAGATCGTTCGTTCCAGAGGGCCCTGGTGTCACCGAGACCGATGTCGATGCTGCCCTTGATCCGCCGATGCCACGCGACGCGACGATCGATCCGCCCACGAGCACCCCTCC
>JAYUDU010000150.1:0-13949 GCA_043739605.1 Acidimicrobiales bacterium
CCTCGATGTTCGTCCCCCACATCGGGCCCGTCGACCAGGATGTTCGCTGGTTTCACATCGCGGTGCACGACGCCGCACGCGTGCGCCTCTGCGAGCGCACCCAGCAACTCGATGCCAACGCGAACCGTGGCGGCGACATCGAGGGGACCATCCAACAGCCGCGCGGCGAGACTCGTGCCGGGCGCCAGCTGCATGACCACCAACAGCGAATCGTCGTCAACGACAACCTCAAGGATGGAGGCCAACCGTGGGCTGTCAAGGCGACGCAGCACCTCGGACTCGTGCTCGAGCCGCATGCGGACACCGGGCGAGACCAGACCCGCCTGGATCGTCTTGATGACAGCATGGGTGTCGGTCGAGGTGTCGACGACGACGAAGGTGACGATGCCTCCACCGCGCTTGAGCTCGCGTTCGATCCGGTAGCGCCCCGCGAGCAGCGGCGCGGTGACACCTGCGGTCGGGGGCATCGTCAGCACCATCGAGTCCGATCGGCAGGCGTGACGCCACCATGAGGCATGGCCGTGCGAAGTTGTCGCGTAGGCCGTCGGAGGTTCCCGCCGGAGGTGTTCCTCGCCGCGGTCGACTCGATCCGGCGAGGCGTGGTCGCCGCGGGCTACTGAAGGCGGGTTTGTACGCGGCGATGGGAGCACCCGGGGGTGCTCCCATCGGTCGCGTCTGTGTCAGGCGGTGAGCGCCTTGATCTTGGCGGCGAGCTCGTCGGCACCGGGGGCCGGGGCGGCTCCCTGCATGGCCATGAGCTTGGTCATGTCGCCTTCGACCTTGATCTGGCCAGACATGAACGCCTGCATTCCGGCGGACTGGTCGCCGTCGAGGAACATCTTCTTCGCGACATCGAAGGGCAGCGACAGCTTGGTCGGTGCCTCCACGAGGCCAACGCCGAACGAACCATTGGCGACGTGCAGCTCGCGGTCGCCGTCGGGCCCACCGGTGACGACCATGTTGAGGGTGACGGAGTCCGGCATCATGCCGGTCCCCGACTCTGTGGCCAGCTTCTGGACCTCGGTGAGCCATTCGTCAGACAGGAACGTGTATGCCATCAGATCTCCTTGGTAGTGGGCGGGATGCCCGAGTGCGGTCCCCCAGCGCAACGAGATGCGCAGGATGTCGGGAACCGGTGACCCGCCACAGTTAGCAGCACGACGGGCGGCGAGCAAGCGTCGGCCGGTGGAGACTCACGTCGCGGATGCGAGAGCGCCCGGTCTGGCCGGCGCGATGACGTCATGCCGAGGGCGGACCAGCCGCGGGCGCGGGGCCGATGTAGGCGGCGCGAAGGCGAAACCGCAGGGCATGCTCGTACTCCTCGATGGCATGGGCGAGCCAGCCGACCGTGCGGGCGACCGCGAAGATCAGCTCGCCAGCACCGGGCACCATCTGGAACGCCTCCGCCATGGTGGCCAACGCAAGATCGACGTTGGCGAAGGGGAGCGACCGCTCTGCCATCGTGGCAAGAACCGCAGCGGCTGCGGGGCTTGGCACCCCGACCAGGTCGAGGAGGAGGCCCGCTCTGGGGTCGGCGGTTCGGTACACCTTGTGGCCGAACCCAGGGATGCGTTCGCCACGCCCGAGCCGGGCGCCGATGGCCTCGGCAGCCGTCGCCTCACCCCGCTCGACCTCGCGCAGCAGCGCCCGGGCACCCTCGCTCGCCCCCCCGTGCAGCGGACCGCCGAGCGCGGCGAGGCCAGCCTGCACGACGAGGTAGGGGTCGGCCCACGTCGACGCCGTGACCCGGGCCGCGAGCGTGGATGCCGCCAGCTCGTGGTCGGCCAGCAGGATGAGCGCACCGTCGAGCGCGGCGACGCGCTGGCGGGTGGCCCGCAGGGGGCTGAGGCGTGGCCACAGGCGCGCCGCGATGGAGGGTGCGCGCGTCGGAGCGACACCCAGCTTGGCGACGGATCGAGCCATGGTCGGGTCGACCTCGGGCAATGCCTCGACCAGGGCCGCGACCATCGCCCGACCGGTCGCGGCGACGGCGGAGGCGCGGCGGTCGAAGCGGAACGGGTCTGTGGTCCTGACGGCTGCGAGCGCCACGCGAAGCTGATCGATGGCGGGGAGAGTCGAAACGGCCGCCGTTGCGGTGTTGGCTGCGTGCGCCAGCTCAGGAGGAGCGAGGAAGGGCGTGCGGGTGCGCTCACCCGTCCACAGCCACGCCGCGACCTCTTCGAACGTGGCGTCGCGCACCGCGTCCGCAACGTCCCAGCCCCGATAGAACAGCCTTCCCTCCGGGTCGAGCAACGTGAGCTGGGTCTCGATGACGACCTCAAGGCCGCCGGGCCGTCCGCCCGTGCGGCTCCGCGCCGCGTGGCGCTCGACATCGACGCGGAGGAAGCGGCTGCGGCGTTGGCCGGGCACCCGCTCGCTGCGAATGAGACCGCGGCTGACGTATGCGTAGAGCGTCTCCCGCTTCACTCCAAGCCGGCCCGCGGCCTGCTCGCTCGTCAACCAGGTCGTCGTTGCCACGGGTTGATCATAGGTTGATGAGATCAACGTTGACGATGTGACGGCCAGGATGCATGATTTTGACCATGACGACGAAGTTCCGACCATGCGTGGGCGACCTGATGACCGCCCCGGCGCGAACTGCGACGCCGACCGAGACGGTGGCCGCGGCGGCATCGCGCATGGCAGAGGCGGGGGTTGGCTCGCTGGTCGTGGTGTCCGACGAAGCGGCATCGATGTGGCCGATCGGCATCCTCACCGAGCGTGACCTCCTCCGATGCGCAGGCACCGGCGTCGACCCGACGACCGGCACCGTTGGCGAGTGGATGACCGCCGATCCCGACGTTCTGGATACGGCCGACTCGATCGACGAGGCGTGGGGCCGGTTCGCGGCAGCGCACTACCGCCACCTGCCCGTGGTCGCGGGTGGCGAGCTCAAGGGCATCGTCTCGGTCAGAGACGTCATGGGCCTCGCCCAACTGCGGCCAGCAGACGAACCGGTCGTCGTTGCGCCGCCCGGTCTCAAAGGCGTCGTCGTGGCCGAGACCGCGCTCGGCGACGTTCGCGGCGCAGAGGGCTTTTATCACTACCGTCAGTACTCGGCGCCCGACCTGGCGGCGACGCGCACCTTCGAGGATGTCTGGCAGCTGCTCATCGACAATGAGCTGCCCGACCTCGCCGCCCGCGCGGCGTTCGCAGCTGAGGTGGGCCCGCTCCGCTCCCTGCCCGCCGCGGCCCTCGGCGTGCTCCCGACGATCGCTTCGGCGTCACCGTCCATCTCGGCCGGCCTTCGTACGATGCTCTCGCTCGTCGCCGCTACGGAAGACCTTCCTGCGTCTTTGGATGCGTCGCCGGCACAGCTACGAGACCAAGCCCTCCGGCTGAGCGCAGTCGTTCCGACCATCATCGCGGCGTTGCACAGAGCCAGAAGCGGCCTCGAACCGATCGTGCCGCGCCACGACCTTGGCTACGCGGCCTGCTATCTGTGGATGTTGGACGGGGTCGAGCCCGATCCCGTCAGAGCGCGGGCCATCGAGCAGTACTTGATCCTGGGGATCGACCACGGCTTCAACGCCTCCACGTTCACTGCCCGCGTGGTCACCTCGACAGGAGCAGACCTCGGCGCCGCGCTGGTCGCCGCGCTTGGATCACTTTCGGGGCCCCTTCACGGCGGCGCGCCGAGTCGCGCGCTCGACACCCTCGACGCCATCGGCTCGCCCGATCGCACCGCGGCCTGGGTGCGCGCCGCGGTGGCCAAGGGCGACCGCATCATGGGGTTCGGGCACCCGGTCTATCGAACCGCCGATCCCCGCTCCGTCATGCTCCGCTCGATCGCCCAGAACCTCGCCGCTGCGGTGGGCGGCGCCGAGCTGGTCGACTTCGCGGTCGCCGTCGAAGCCGAGGTCGAGCGCACCCTGGCAGAGCTCAAGCCCGGTCGGGCGCTGCACACCAACGTCGAGTGGTACGCGGCGGTGGTGATGCAGCTGTGCGGCCTACCGCGCGACCTCTTCACCCCAACCTTTGCCGCGGCGCGCGTCGTCGGTTGGTGTGCCCAAGCCATGGAACAGGCGGCGGACAATCGCATCATTCGGCCCAGCAGCCGCTACATCGGGCCGCCTCCTCCCCAGCCCGTCCCGCCGATCTGAGCGGCGGCGCCGTCCTCGGTCCTCGCAGTTCCCGTCAGCGCTGGAGCAGCTCGAGCAGGTACCCGTCGGGGTCCTTCGCGAACCCGACGAGGGCGTTGCCCATCTCGGGGATCGGTGTCGGCTCCCGCACGATCTCGAGGCCGTCAGCCTTGATGGCGGCGGCGAGCGCGACCGGGTCCTCGATGCGGAAGACCAGCTTGATCGGGTTGTCCTTGGTGTTTGGCTCCGTGCCGTCGGTGTAGTGCATCAGCACGATGGCGGCGCTCCGACTCCCTGCGAAGCCGACGACGACCTCCTCCATGTTCGGCAGCGAGAACGTCTGCAGCTGCACGAGGCCGAAGACCCGTGTGTAGAAGTCAACAGAGCGAGCCATGTCGCTGACGGCGATGCCGACTGCGGCGAGCAGTTCGCGGCTCTTGGTGGGTGCGGTGTCAGTCATGGTCGGTTCCCCCGGGGAAAGCTCGTGGTGCGCCGCTTGAGCGGCGCGTGTGGGCGAACCGTGTCGCATGGCGCGCCCGCTGTCAACTGCCGGTGGGCTCCTCGATGTTCGTTCCTCACATCCGCTCGGCCCCGGCCGGCGGGCCTGTGTTTTCGGGGTTGGGTCTGTAGGGTCCGGGCCGTGCCTGCCATCGACATCGAGAACGCCGACCTCCTGCTGACCACCACGAAGCAGGTGCGCAAGCGCCTCGACCTCACACGGCCGGTGCCGCGAGAGCTGCTTCTGGAGTGCATCGACATCGCCAGTCACGCACCGATGGGCGGCAACCAAGAGCGCAACCGCTGGATGATCATCGACGACCCAACCGTGAAGGCAAAGATCGCACCGCTCTACCAGGCCGTGGGTCGCCCGTATCTCGCCGCCGGTTCGAGCGGCGCGCAGGGTCGTCAGGCGCGCGTCGTTGAGTCGGCCTCGTTCCTCGTCGACCACATCGAAGAGGTGCCAGCGTGGGTGCTGTCGATGCGACTCGACCGGCTCCGCGATGGGGCAGGCAACATGGAGGCCGCCGGCTACCACGGCAGTGTCGCCCCCGGCGTGTGGAGCTTCCAGCTTGCGGCCCGCAGCCGTGGCCTCGGTTCGGCGTGGACGACGTTTCACCTCATGCACGAGGCCGAGGTCGCCGAGATCCTCGGCATCCCGAGCACCGTCACCCAGATCGCGCTTTTGCCCGTCGCCTATTACACCGGAGATTCGTTCAGCCCGGCACCCCGCCGTCCCGCTGCTGAGATCACCTACGCGAACCGGTGGAAGGAACCCGCCGTCTGACGCCTCCGAGTTGCAGGTGACTGAGAGCCGCGGTGTGGACGAACGCTCGGAGCGCGGCTCGAACGACATCGGACGCGCCGCGTCTCAGTCGCCAATCGAGTCCCAGAACGCGGTCAGCAACGCCGCGCCGGCCTCCGGCGCCTGGTAGGGCCAGAAGTGGCCGGCGCCGTCGAGCACCTCGAACCTCGCGCCCAGGAGCTCGGCCACCTTCGCCGCTTGGGTTGCGTCGCTGAACGTGTCGTCGCTCGGGTGGATGACCAGGCCGGGAGCGGACGTCGGCGACCACGGACCCCAATCAGCGAAGGGGTTCGGCAGCGCGGACCGGTACAGACCGAGGATGCACGAACCCATGGTTGGATCGCTGGCCGCGGCCATCTCCATGGCGTCGTCGTGGCCGATGCCCATGCCCTCGAACAACCCGGCTCTGTCTGGCAGGGGCATGGTGTTCTGCATCTCGACGAACGCCTCACCCTCATCGGGGGTCTGCCAGATGCGGGCGATGTCATGCCACGTGTACTCGGGGTGCGCGATGTTGCCGACATCCGCGGCCCACGACCGAAGCAGCCCGCCGTGCGCCGTTGCGACGCGGTACGTGATGCCGGCACCCCAGTCGTGGCCGACGAGATCGACGGGGGCGTCGAGCGCAGAGAGCTGCTCGACAAGCCACGCGGCGTAGCCGTCCTTCGTGGTCTCGAAGCCGGCCGGAAGGGGGCAACCGAAGCCGGGCATCTGGAGCGCTCTCGACTCCCGCCCGATGGCGGCTTGAACCTTGCGCCAGATGGCCGCCGTCTCCGGGACCCCATGCACGAACACGATCATCGATTGCTCCTCATCGGTGGGCCCTCATCGTCGGGACGCCCGTCTGCGTCATCATCGCAGGCCAGTGATGGAGCCGCACGGGACTCTGGTACCGCTGTGACCCGCCGCGGAGGTCAGGGTGGTACCAGAGCTCGGCACGCCTCCGTCGAAGACGCTGCTCTGGAGGAGATCGGGTGAACGCGCATCCCGCGCGCCGCGCTTCAGGGGTCGTGCGCTGACGCCGCCGGCTGTGTGCGTGCGACGGCCTCCACCCGGGCGAGCAGCGCTCGTGGAAAGGGGCCGTCGGTGTCGAACTCCGCGATCGCGGTTCGGATCGCGTCCGGCATCGCGCTCGCGAGGTCGCCGACGGTCGCGGTTGCGATGTCCGCCGGGACGCCCCAGCCGACCGCCTCCGCGACGACGTCGGAGAGCCTGACCGCTGAAAGATCGCGGACGCCGTTGACGAACATGCCGGCCGTCGTCGAGACGCCCGGGACGAGGAGCGTCGGCGCGACATCGTAAGCGGGAGCCAGGCGGATGCGCCCGTCGGTTGGGAGCAGCACCGACGTGTTCATCGCATGGGCGTCAGCGTTCCCGAACAGCACGTTGCAGGTCACCTGGCGCACAAGCTCGATGAGGTCCGCCCGGAGGCCCCATCGTTTGAGGATGCCTGCGATCCTCAACAACGAGGGTCCGCCGTGCTCCTCGTACTTGCGCCCGGTTGGGCCGTTGGGAGTGGCTGTGGCCTGGCACATGTCCTCCTGGTGGACACGATGGATCACGCCGCCTGCTGTGACCCGGCGGTCGAAGCGCTCCACGACGATCGCCCGCCGTCCGCCGAGGACGGCAAGCGAGGCATGGGCCGCGGCCACTCCAGCGATGGTCGCGGCCCGCAAGCACAGCGCTTCGCCGACGATGAGTTCGGGGAGCAGCGGGTTCGCCGGCTTGATGATGTGGGTGGACGCAGACCCAACCACGGGGAGCCCCCACCGTTGGTCGCCGAGGTCGGTGACGAGAAGCTTCTCTTGCCAGCCCGTGAGTGACACGCGAACGTCAGCGTCGATCCCGAGTGGGTGGACCCTGAGCTGGCGGACCCGGGTGTCGAGCTCCTCGGGGGAAACGGGTCTGGCGCGGCGAGTGTTCGGCGGGTCCTCCGGGGTGGACTTCGCTTCGACGACCGTGACCGCGCCGGCGCACTCGCGTCCGATCGCGGTGAGCAGTCCGAAGGCGTCGGTCTCGATGAGGCCCGAGTCGTAGGCGATGATGCGCCGTGCTTCGCCCTCGGGGAGAAGCCCATCGAAGAACGGTCGACACTCCGCATCGGTGAACCGGCGCGCCCCGGTCGGCAGGCTCACGGAGAGCAACGGCCGGCCGAGGCCGTAGGCGGCGAGCGCCTCCGTGGTGTAGGTGAAGCGCATGCGGCCGCGGTCCTCGGCCAGCGTCCCGACTGGGTTCGATCCGAGCCGAACGGCCAGCGCGCCTCTCGTCATGATCTCGACTCGATGGTGATGCTGAGGTCAAGCGCCTCTGCGATGGCGTGCAGCCGCTGGAGCACCTCGGTCGCGGCGCCCTGTTCAAGGCCCGATAGGTAGGTTCGATTGAGGCCGCACGCCTCGGCGAGGGCCGCTTGGGACATGCCGCGCAGGAGTCTGAACTCGGCAATCGCCTTGCCGAACGCATCGGGCGCGTCGATGACGTAGTGCACGTCCAGCCTCCTCTGTCGGGTTTTACGGACAGGGTAGCAGGCACGCGCCCTCGTCCGCAAAACCCGACGATCACCGCATGCCTCCCGGGTCGATAGCCCTTGATCTCGCGCTCACCTTGATATGGGCACGAACGCGTGTTCCCAATCAGCGCGAACAATGTGGCAGCCGCCATGCGCACCTCGACCGCGACGCACCTCGCGACGCACCTCGACCGCGACGCTGCTGGCGCTCTCCGGCGTCGTTGCGCACGCCCGACCCGTCGGCGCTTATCTGACGCCTACCAACTCGATCCTCATGGTCGCGGCACCTCACCGTAGGGCCTTGGTGACCCGCGCCGCGGACGCAGAATCGGCGACTTCCCGCTCGTCTGCTGCGGATCGCTGAGGCCCCTACCGCGGCGACGCATCGGGCGTCGCGTTACGTTCCCCGACATGGGATGGGACTTCAGCACCGACGCCGACTACCAGAAGGAGCTCGACTGGGTCGATGCCTTCGTGACGGCTGAGGTGGAGCCGCTGGACTACGTGCTCGGCGACCCGTACGACAAGAGCGATCTAGGCGCGCTGGCCATCGTTCGCCCGCTCCAGCAACAGGTGAAGGACCGCGGCTTGTGGGCTGCGCACCTTGGCCCGGAGCTCGGCGGCCAAGGCTACGGCCAACTTAAGCTGGCGCTGCTCAACGAGATCCTTGGGCGGTCGCGGTGGGCGCCATCGATCTTCGGCTGCCAAGCACCCGATTCTGGAAACGCCGAGATCCTCGCCCACTACGGCACCGAAGCGCAGAAGCAGAAGTACCTGCAGCCTCTTCTGGATGGGCTCATCTCTTCGTGCTATTCGATGACGGAGCCGCACGCCGGCGCCGACCCGACGCTGTTCACCACCCAAGCCGTGCGCGACGGCGAGGAGTGGGTCATCACCGGCGAGAAGTGGTTCTCCTCGAGCGCCCGGTTTGCCAGCTTCTACATCGTCATGGCGGTCACCGATCCAGACGTGAGCGCGTACCAGGGCATGAGCATGTTCATCGTGCCGGCCGACACCCCAGGCGTCGAGATCATCCGCAATGTCGGTCTCGGCCAGGAGGCCGAAGGCCACGGCAGCCACGGCTATGTGGGCTACACCGCCGTGCGGGTGCCCGCCGATCACCTGCTTGGTGGGGAGGGCCAGGCATTCGCCATCGCGCAGACGCGTCTCGGTGGCGGCCGCATCCATCACGCCATGCGCACCATCGCCCAGGTGCGCCGGGCCTTCGACATGATGTGCGAGCGGGCGCTGTCACGCCAGACCCGCACCGGCCCGTTGGCGTCGCTCGGCGTGGTGCAAGAGCAGATCGCCGACAGCTGGATCGAGATCGAACAGTTCCGGCTGCTGGTGCTGCGTACGGCGTGGCTCATCGACGAGCACAACGACTATCGCAAGGTTCGCAAAGACATCAGTGCAGTGAAGGTGGCCATGCCGCAGGTGTTCCACGATGTCGTGCAACGGGCCATGCACCTGCACGGGGCGCTCGGAGTCTCCAACGAGATGCCGTTCTTCGGAATGATGCTGGGCGCTGAGGTGCTCGCGCTTGCTGACGGGCCGACCGAGGTCCACAAGACGACCGTGGCCCGCCAGGTGTTGCGTGAGCACAAGCCGGTCGACACGCTCTTCCCGAGTGCCCACATCCCGACCAAGCGCGCCGAGGCACGGGCCCGTTTCGCTGATGTCCTCGAGCACGTCGTCGGCGGCGAGTAGGTCCGATGCCGATCGTTGGTCGTGGGAACCAGTTGCCGGCGGCCGTCCGTCCAACCGGCATGCGCTCTGCGGCCCGCGTCTTCGTTGTGGGGTTGGCTCTTGTCGGGGTCACGAGCTGCGGCTCGGTGCCGGGATCGCGGGCGGCCGGACCGGTGCCCGCGTCGGAGACCAACCCAGATGCACCGACGACGGTGATCACGGTCAGCGACGAGACCGCGCCATCGACGACTGCTGCGACCGCGACAACCGCCCCGACTCGCCACGCCACCACAACTGCGAGCTCGAAGGTGAGCACCACGGCGACGACCCGGCCGCAGGCGGGTCGCAGCGGCGTCGATGGGACGGTCACCTCGGGGCCGACGTGTCCGGTCGAGCGGCCGGATCAGCCGTGTCCGCCCCGCCCTCTGGCCATCCACCTGACTGCATTGGCGGCTGACGGTCGTGAAGCGGGCGCGACCGACAGCGCCGCCGACGGCACCTTCCACCTCGATCTTCCCGCCGGCCGCTACGTGCTGCACGCTGCGTCGTCACGAACGCCGCCGACGTGTCGAGACACCGATGTTGCGGTGCCCGACCGGGCTCGTGTCGTCGCAGACATCTCCTGCGACTCCGGCATCCGCTGACCCGGGGCCGCCCCGCTGGGTAGATGTCGGCTCGACGCGGTCGTGGTCGGCGGCGTGGCGGCGATCCACCGGAAGGACGTCCGTTTGGCTGAGGGAACCAGATCACGGGCGGTGAGCGTCGCATCGACATGCGCATCTCCCTTGCCCCGTCAGTCCGCCATCCTCGTCAGTTCGTCACCGGCGCGTTCGTCCTCTCCGCCGCACTTGCGTTGACTGCATGCGCCGGCAGTGGTCGGCCGTCTGTGCCGTTCTCGAACGCCGCGGCCGGCAGCGACCCAACCCCGCGGCCGGCGATCACTGTCGATGCCGTTGGCACTGTGCAAGGCACGCCCGACACCGTGACCGTGGTCCTCGGCGTCGAGACCGGCGCGCCCAAGGCCGCAGATGCCTTGACAACAAACAGCCAGAAGACCGGCTCGCTCATCAAGGTGTTGAAGGATGCGGGCGTCGCAGACAAGGACCTGACCACTTCGGCCCTTTCACTCAATCCGCAGTACGGGAACTATCCGACCATTCGCAGCTACCAGGCCAACAACACCGTCACGGCACGCATCCATGGCGTCGATGGTGCCGGTGCCATCGTCGACAAGGCGGTCACTGCGGTCGGCGATGCGGCCCGTCTCCAGGGGGTCTCGTTCTCGATCGAGGACACCAGCAGTCTGGTCTCGGATGCTCGTCGCAAGGCCGTGGGCGAAGCCAAGGCGAAAGCCGGCACACTTGCCGACGCGGCTGGCGTGAAGCTCGGCGCGGTCAGGACCATCTCAGAGTCGACCCAACGTCCGAACCCCGTCAGCTTTGAATTGGCGGCGCGTCCAGCCGGTGGTGGTGCCGCAGGGTCGCCGGTGCCGCTGCAGGCCGGCTCCCAGGACCTCGCGGTGACGGTCTCGATCGTGTACGAGATCGCCTACTAGCGCTCGCGCGAGTAGGCGTGCCCGCCGCCGCTGTCGGTGGGGCTGATGCCCGACCCTGGGCGGGCGTCCTCGTGAAGACAGAAGGCAACGACGGCGTGATGATGCCCGCGCCGGGGACTTCCTCGTGGTGACGCTGGTGTCGCTCATCCTGCAACGCGATCGGTGCAACCGCCACCGTTTCCGCATGGTCGCCGTGAACCTCCACCGATCGAGGGCCAGAACACCACGCGATCGGTGGAGGTTCGACGCAACCCTGCTCGAACGGTGGAGGTTGCCTGGCTGAACACGCGCCCAGAAGAGTCCTCGGGCTCACGGCGCGGTGATCTCGATCCTGACGCGCTGGCCGGGGGTGCCGGCCGAGGGAGTGATGACGAGGTCGTAGGTGCCGGGATCGACGATCCAGGCACCGGTGTCTGGCGACCAGCGTCGGAACGCGACGACGCCGAAGGCCAGCACCGCCTCGGTCGTGGCGCCGGGCTGGACGATGTGTTTGGCGAACGCCTTCAGCTCCTTGGGCGGACGAACGACGGGCGGATCGATGGCGGCCACGTATCCCTGCATCACGACGGTTGTGGGCCGGTCACCGAGCCCCTCGACGGAGGTCCGCACCACGACCGATGCACCGCCGGTGAGGGCGGCGACGGTGATGGTGTCCACGTCGCACCGAGCGTCGTGCCACACGGCTTCGCCGTAGGACAGGCCGTGTCCGAACGGGAACAGGGGCTCGATGCCCGCGGCGTCGAATCCCCGGTAGCCCATGTGCATCCCCTCCCCGTAGGTCTGGCGTCCGCCGACCGGCGCATAGTGCGGCCACGAGGGGGAGTCCTCGAGGCGCTTGGGATAGGTGGTGGGCAGCCGGCCACCGGGATCGGCAATGCCGGTGAGGACGTCGGCAACTGCGGGTCCGAGCTCGAGCCCACCGAAGAACGGCAGGAGGATGGCAGCCACGTCATCGGCCCACGGCATCGCCACCGGCGCGCCGGCGTTGACGACGACGACCGTTCGAGCGTTCACGGCGGCGACGCGGCGGACCAGCTCGTCCTGGTCGCCGGGCAAGGCGATGGACGTGCGGTCGTTGCCTTCGGTCTCCCATTCGTCGTTGGTGCCGACGACGACGATCACGGCGTCGGCGGTGGCTGCGGCGGCGATCGCACGTTCGAACAGGTCCATGGGTTGTGGCCGTCGGACGCCGATGCGGAGTCCTCCGAAGCCGTGATCTACCTGCATGTCGACGGTGACGGCGATGGGCGTGCTCGCGGTCAGCTCCAGCTGGGCGACGACTTCGACGGAACCGACGCCGTAGAACGCGTCGCTCCGTGGCAGCAGCCGGTCCGGGTCGTCGATCACGACGGTGGTGGCGACGCTGACCGTGGCGGCGCCGGTCACGATGACGCCAACCTCGTGCATGCCGTCGACCTCTGGGATGAAGGCGCCCGCGACGCGGAGCCTGAACTGGTTGGGGTTCACGCCGGGGGGAGCAGACCCGAGGTAGCGGAGCATCGTCGTCTGGCTGCGCTGCACGACCACGACATCGCCGTCGGGGTCCGTGCCGTTGCTGAAGGTGACCTCAAGCCCCGGTGTGCCGTCGGGGCCAACCAACGTTGCCGGTGGCGGGATCGGTGTGCGTCGATCGATGCGGACGCCGGGTTCGTGCACGACCACCACGTCGGCCGCGTCAGCTGCCACTCGCACCGCTTCGAGGATGGACTGCATCGCCAGAGGTTGGAGGGCCGAAGAGCCGCCGCCCATGGCCCGAGACTCCGCCGCGTTCGGCCCGACCACGGCGATCGACGCGAGCGACCCGAGATCGAGGGGCAGGGCACCTGCGACGTTGCGAAGCAGGACCGTGCCCGCGATGGCGGCCTCGCGGCACAGCGCACGTTCTGTCGGGTCGTCGACGGATTGCTCGACGCGGTTGGCCGACCGTTCGCCGGCACGGGTGCGCTCTGCCAGCACCAGCACCTCGCGCGCCAGCGCGCTCACCACATCCCGATCGACGTGTCCCTCGGCGACGGCCCGTGCGAGTGGCGTCCCATAGATGCGCGCCGGGCCCGGCATCTCGATCGTCAGGCCGCCGTTCGCCGACGCGACCGCGTCGTGGGCGCCGAACCAGTCGGATACGACGAAGCCGTCGAAGCCCCATTCCTCGCGGAGGATCTGGTGCAGGAGCCGGTGGTTGGCCGCACAGAACTCGCCGCCCAGCTGGTTGTAGGCGGTCATCACCCCCCAGGCCCCGCCATCGATGACGCACGCCTCGAACGGCCGCAGGTACAGCTCGCGCAACGTGCGCTCATCGATCGCGACGTCGACGCTGAGGCGATCCACCTCGGTGTCGTTCACGACCAGGTGCTTGACGGCGACGGCAACGTCGTGGGCCTGCACCCCTCGGACCCAGGCGACCGCCAGCGCCGCGGTCAGCTCTGGATCCTCGGAGAACGCCTCGAAGGTACGACCGCCGATGGGTGTCCGATGGAGGTTGACCGTCGGTCCGAGGAGCACATGGGCACCCTTGCGGACGGCTTCGCGTCCCAGGAGGTCACCGAGTCTTCCGACCAGGTCTGGGTCCCACGATGCGCCCATGGCGATGCCGACCGGGATCAGCACGCCGGGTGTCCGTTTGGACCCGTCGCCCTCGCCGCGCACCCCGTTTGGACCGTCGCTCATCTTGATGGCCGGCACGCCGACCCGGTCGACGGCATGGGTCCGCCAGCTGGATGCACCGCCGAGGAGCGTGCACTGCTCCTCGGTCGTCATGGCCGTGAGCCAGGCACTGATCCGTTCAGCTGCAGCGTCCATCGTTGGCTGACCATACGA
>JAYUDU010000151.1:0-2161 GCA_043739605.1 Acidimicrobiales bacterium
TCATCGCGCTCGGGCGTCCGCTGGCGGCCCTCGGCGACGCCAGGCTCGCTCCGACCGATCGGCCGGCCGGGTCACTGTTGGCGGCCGGCGGTCTCGGCGTCGGGGCCGGGCTCCTCGTGCTCGCCCGCAGTCGCACCGACCGGGCGCTGGACCTCGCGTTGGTGTTTGCGACCGTGACGGCGCTCGCAGCCGCGGGATGGCGGGGCGCAGACACGGCCAGCTTGTTCGGGCTGGCGGTGGTCCTCATCGCGGTCGCGGTCGGCATCGCAGGGGTGCGGCCCTCACTTGCCGGCGGCTCCGCCGGAGCGACGGTCATCACGGGCCTGTGGGGACTTGCTGTTGCGTTCATCCCGGTGCACCCCTCGGCATCCGGCGCCGCGCTGGTCGCGCTCTGCCTGCTCGCTGCGACTGCGCTCGGTGGGGTCCGCCGGTTGACGCCCCTGGCAACGTGGGTCGTGCCCGGCGCGCTGGCAGCGGCGTTGGCCAGCGCTGCGATCCGCATCGACGGAGGTCCCGTTCGTCGCGGAGCCGGTGAGGTAGCAGCTGCGCTCGCGCTCGCCGCCTTCCTCATTTGGGCCGCCTCGGTGGCTCGGCACACCGGAGCCATCCGCGGCGGCATGGCGGCCATGGCGCCACCGGATCGCGCGGCGAAGTTGCTCGCCGACCTCGTCGGCACCGCAGTTGCCACCCACGGCGTGGCCGGTCTGCTCGTCGTGGCCGCACTGGCCCGGAGTACCCGCCTGCCAACCATGGCGGTCGAGACGCTCAGCCTCCCGGCTGCAGTCGCGTTGGGCGGAGCTGGAGCGGCGATGACCCTCAACCGTGGGGTGCGACACAGCTCGTGGGTGACAGACGCGCCGGCACTGGCGATGGCGGCGACCCCAACCTTGGCGGCTGCATTGGCCGATGCCGATCTCGCCCGGGCCGGCGCTCTCGCGGTGGCGGGCGGCGTCGCCGCGGCCATCGGCACCGCCGGCCGGCGTCAGGCCCCCGCCGTCCTGGGAGTCGTGCTCGCAGCCGTGACCGGTCTTCGGGTGGCCGAGCCAGGCCTCGTGCTGCTGCCGATCTGGATCCCGTTGGCCATCGGAGGCGCCGGCCTCATCGCGGTGGGGGCCCGCTTCGAGGCCGCCAGCGCGCGTGCCCGAACGCTCGTCGACCGTCTCGGCTCGTGGCGATGAACCGCGCCGACTGACCGCACCGGCCGGTAGGCAGCCGCCTCAACCCTCGACGGTGGCGGCGCAGTCGGTGCAGAGGCCAGGAATCGGGAAGTGCCGGCTGTCCACGCGGAAGCCGTACTCGACGAGGAGCGTGGCGCGCACCGGGCCCAGCACCGCTTCTGGCACGTGGGTGACGCGGGCACAGACGTCGCACACCAGATGGAGGTGGCGGTCCTCTACGAGGTGGTAGACGGCGCGGCCGTGACCGAGGTGGACGTGGTCGACGATGCCCGCGGATTCGAGCGCATCGAGGTTGCGGTACACGGTCGAACGGTGGATCTCCGGCCGTTCGGTGTGGATGGCGGCGGCCAGGTCCTCCGCGGTCGGGTGATCGTCTGCCGCCAGCATGGCCGCGACGATGGCGCGTCGTGGCTGGGTGAGGCGCGCCCCCGACGAACGCAGGTGGTCGAGCAGGCGGTCGACCTCGTCCTGGGCGGTGGGCATGGCGTCAGCCTCGCGCACGTCGCCGGGCTGCAACGATGTGGCCGTGTCTCGCGCTTCGTTCCCTGGTGGCGTTCGCGGCGCCGCAGTGCTCATGCTGGTGGCGCTGGTCTTCGTGGGGTGCTCACACACGTCATCGAGTGATGCCCAGCTCCGCCATCAGCTTGAGGGACTGAAGGGTGGCGACTCCACAGAGTCGGGAGATCCTCGTCGAGGCGCGACGGTCATCGAGGTCGTCACGACGCACCCGATCATCGGCGATCTCGTCCGCTTCGTTGGCGGCACCAACGTGCGCGTGAGAGACATCGTCCAAGCGGGCCTTGACCCCCACACGTACCGGCCAACCGAGGCAGACGTGGAGACGCTGAGCCGGGCGCGCCTGGTCCTGCGCATCGATCGTGGTCTCGATCCGTGGTTTGGCGCGTTGGCCACCAAAGCCGTCTCGAAGGCGACCGTGATCGACGTCTCGGCGGCGGTGCCCGCACGCATGCTTCCGAACGGCG
>JAYUDU010000152.1:0-2157 GCA_043739605.1 Acidimicrobiales bacterium
GTGGTGCTGGTGCCGTTTCTGGCCTCAGATGTGCACGACGTCGAGGGTCTTGGGGAGATCGCCGCGTATCTCCTTGGCGAGACGTCCGAGGTGACGAGCTACCGAACCGCCGGGTAGGCCACGGCGCCGGCTGTGCCTGGACCCGAGTGGGCACCCATCGACGGACCGACGCGGTAGTGGACGAGGTCGGCGACCCGAGTATCTGTGCGCAGCAAACCCTCCAAGGCATCGGCCACCGGCCGCGCCGCGGCGTCGGCGATGGACAACCCAACGCGAAGTCCGGCGCCCGTCGCCCACACCACGTCGGCCATAGCCGTGCACGCCTCCTCGACGGTGTGGGCACGCGCGACGACTTCGATGCCCGCACCCAGTGCACTCAGGACGGCGATGCCCTCGCCCGACCCGCCGACAAGACGCCCGCCGGCGCGCACGAGATCGAGTGCTCCCACGATGAAGACGTTGGTGCAGGTGGCGCCAACAGCCGCCGCCAGCGCGGCGACCTCGTCTGCCGTAGCGCCAGCACCGGCAGCTTCCGCCGCCTCCCACGTGCAACACCCAACAGAGAAGCTGACCGTGCCAGAGTCGACGACGCGAACGGGGATGTGCACCCCGCACGACTCGTCGTCCGCCGCCAACGACGCCGCGAGGCGGGCAGCACCGACCGTCGCCGAGTATGTGGCGGCGAGATGGATGCTGACGATCTCGTCCGCGCCCGCCTCCTGCAACTGGCGCCACACCCCGAGGAAGCGACCGGGCGGAGGCGCCGCGGTCTGCACGCTGGGAGTGGCACCGTCGAGGAAGCGCGCGTAGAAGCCATCGGCGTCGAGATCGACGCCCTCGATGAAGTCATCGCCGTCGACGGTGACGGTCAACGGCACGACGCCGATGGAGTAGCGGTCGACGAGTGCCGGGGGGAGCTGGGAGCCGGAGTCGGTGCAGATGCCGAGCATCGGCGAGACGGTAGACGCCCGCCGCTTGGTTCTACGGTGCAACCCGATGCCGACCGTCGCTCTCCACCTCGCCAGCCCAGATGGAGCTCCGGCGCCGAGCCCAGGTGGACGCGCTCCTGTGGTGCTGGTGCACGGTCTGGCGTCGAACCTTCGCATGTGGGACGGCGTTGCCGATGGCCTGGCAGAGGCCGGCTATCCGGTGGTCGCGGTCGACCTTCGCGGCCACGGCACATCCCCAAAACCTGAGGTTGGCGACGACGCCTACGACGTGGCGACGGTGGCCGCCGACGTCACCGCCGCGACCGCTACGTGGGTCGCCGCAGCCCAAGACCACCCGACCCCGGTCGTGCTTGTCGGTCAGTCCTATGGAGGAACGGTGGTGTTTGAAGTGGCCCGCCAGCTGGCTGAGGCTGGCATCAGCGTCGCTGCGATCGTGGGCGTCGACGGCGGCTTCTTCGACCTTGCCACTCGGTTCGACGGGTGGGCCGAGTGCGAGGCGGCCATGGCCCCGCCCCGCCTACTCGGCACGCCCGCGAGCGCCATCGAAGCGCACATGCGCACCGCACACCCGGACTGGCCGGAGGCTGGCATCTCGGCCGCTCTCGCGTGCTACGAGGTGCGCGACGATGCGACCATCGCCCCGTGGCTCAGCTACGACCGCCACATCGCAGTGCTGCACGGCATGTGGAAGGTCGACTGTGCGGCCATGTGGGCCGCCGCGCGGGTGCCGGTGCTGCTGCTCGTTGCGACCGATGACACCGAGTTCTCGGAACTGAAGCGCGCAGAAGCGGCGCGTGCCCACCTGGCGATCCCCACCGCAACGCTCGTCGAGGTGGCCGGCGACCACGACCTCCATGCGCAGCACCCCCTCGTCGTGGCTCGCCACATCCTGAGCGTCGCCGGCGGCTGAGCTTTGGCTGAGCCGCGTCGGCGGCGTAGTTGGTTCAGGCTCGGACGGCGCTTCGGTCTGGTACCAACTCATCGACGAGGGCGGTGAGCGACGTCAACTCGGCCTTGGTCAGCACTGCGTCGGCGCCAGCCTCCGTGGCGTCGGTGGACGCGGCCTCGAACGCGGTGAGAACGACGATCTTGGTGCGTGGCGACAGCGCCTTGATGCGGGGCAGGGCCTCGATGCCGGTCATTCCGTGGAGGGAGACGTCGACGATGCAGAGGTCGGGCTGGGTCGCTTCTGCGACGTGGATCAGAT
>JAYUDU010000153.1:0-13876 GCA_043739605.1 Acidimicrobiales bacterium
TCTCTGCGGAAAGCGCCGGAACCGGTCATGACTCCCCGGCGCCACCGATGCGGCGTGGCGACGACTGCGCGCGGATAGTCCTCGAAGAGCCACCGCGCGAAGTTGCGACGCACCCACGGTGTGGAGCCGGCGATGCGCACCGCGGCGCGTGCGCCCCTTCGGTGCGACATGGCCCGGGCAAGAAAGCCGGCAAGTGCATGGTCGAGAGCCATGCCGCGCCGGAGCTCGCCCTCGTAGCGCTGTGCCGCCCTGTACGGAGAGAGGGCGCCCGCCGCGATGATCGATTCCGCAGCGAGCATCCCAGTCTCGAGGGCCTGGCCGATGCCCTCGCCCGTGAGGGGGTCAGTGGCCCGCGCGGCGTCACCGACGAACAGGACGCGTCCCCCGGCTGTGGTGAGCGTGGCCTCGCCGATGCGCGCGGGGATGGGCCACGCCTTCACCGGCTCCTCAGGAGTGGCGTTCGCTCCGAGCACCTCGCGGATGTGGGGTCGCTCCAAGAGCTGGGGCCAGAGCGCCTTCATGTGCTTGCCGAGGGGCTGGCGGCCCGACGCCGAGCGGATGCGAGGAACGAGCGTCGAGGAGGCGTCATGAGCAGTGATAGCGCCGCCGGCGTTGGCTCGGTCCGAGCCACGGAGGAGGCCGTAACCGACGTTCGCACGTCCGTCTAGCAGGGGAAACGACCACATGTAACCAGGCAGCAGATCCGGCTCGAACCACACCCACAGCTGCGAGGCGGCGAGCGGGCCCACATCGCTGAAGTACTGGCGCATGCCGTGCCACTCCCCGAGGTAGCCGATCGGGTCGCCCAGCGTCCCGCCGTCTGGCGTTGACAGCAGGAGCTTGCGTGTTGGCGACCACATGCCGTCGGCCGCGATGACGTACCGGGCGCGCACCGTACCGACGCCTTCGACCTCGGCTGCGACGCACTCCGAGCCCATCGGCACCGTCATGGCCGTGAGGCCGTGGCCATCGAGGACCGTGGCACCAGCGTCTCTGGCGAGGTCGACGAGCGCGGCGTCGAGGTCGATGCGCCGCGCCACCGCGCAGAAGATGCCTCCACCCGGACCGTCCTGTTGCAATGAGAGATCAGCGACGCGCCCCGACGGGGAGACCACCCGGGCCTGGGTGACCTCGCTCCACGACGCGACGTCGCCAGGCGCAAGCCCAAGCGCATCCAGCATTCGCAGGGCACCGGTCGTGAGGCCGTCCCCGCAGCACTTGTCCCGAGGAAACGCGGCCTTGTCGATGACGACGACGTCGCGCCCGGCGCGAGCCAGGCAGATGGCAGCAGCCGTGCCGCCAGGGCCGGCGCCCACGACCAGCACCTCGCAGTCGAAGCCGGCCGGTGGGGGGGGACTCGTCATGACGTGCACCGCGATCGATCAGAGGATGTCAGCGAACGCCTCGTCCAGGGTGGCGTGGCGCCAGGAGAAACCGGAGCCGGCGAGGATCGTTGGCAGGACACGCTGGCCACCGAGGAACATCTCCTGAACCGCCTCTTTCCCGAACTTCAACTTGAGTGCGAACGTCGGGATCGGCAAGATCGTCGGCCGGTGGAGCGCCCTGCCGAGGGCCTTGGTAAAGGCGAGGTTGGTGACGGGCGTCGGCGCGGTGAGGTTGACCGGCCCGCGGAGTCGGTCATCGGTGATGCAGTGCTCGAGTGCGGCCACCTCGTCGGCGAGACTGATCCACGAGAGGTACTGCTCGCCGGACCCCAGTCGGCCTCCGAGTCCGACCTTGAAGGGCAGCAGCTGTTTGGCGAGCGCACCGCCCACCGCGGACAGGACGATGCCGGTGCGTGCGGACACCGTGCGGATGCCCGCTGCGGCCGCCGGTGCGGCGGCGGCCTCCCACGCCTCGACCAGCTCTGCGAGGAAGCCGCTGCCTGCCGGATCGCCCTCCTTGTGCTCCTTGGCGCCGCCCTCGCTGCCATACCAGCCGATTGCGGAGCCAGCGACGAACACCTTTGGCTGCGTGTCGAGGCGCGCCATCGTACGTGCGAGCAATGCGGTCGTGTCGATGCGTGACGCGATGAGTGCCCGCTTTCGGTCGGCGCTCCACGGCTTGTCTGCGATGCCGAGGCCTGCCAGGTTGATGACGGCATCGACACCGCCAAGGTCACCGGGGTCGAGGATGCCGCCCGCCGGGTCGAAGGGCACCTCATCGGGGCCGCCGGGGGTGCTCCGCACCAGGCGGATGACTTCGTGCCCATGTTGACGGAGGTACGGGACGAGCCCGCTGCCGATGAGTCCGCTCGATCCTGCGATCGCCACCTTCACGTTGTCGTCCTCCTCTGGCTTCGTTCGAGCCGTGCATTTCGCCCGGTGGGTTTCACTGAGCACCCCGAGCATCCCACGGCGTCGAGGCTCCACCTTCGCACCATGCGAGGCACGTGCTCGGGGGAGGCCGACGATCAGGGGTGCGCTGTCGTGGAGGGCGTGGTCTTCGTCGTGGTGGTCGTTGCCGGCTTCGATGTAGTTGTGGGGGTCCCTGGTTTGGTCGTCGCCGTCGAGCTCGTCGTCGAGGCTCCGTCCGGCGGCGGCGGTTGGGCGTCCCCACAGTTCTGGCCCTCGTTGGCGCGGTACCTGGCAGTCGTCGAGTCATTGACGACGCGGCCATCGAGGAAGGTCTTCTGGCGCTTGGCGGTGACCTTGGTGCATGACCCCTCGGCGACCTTGTCCTGGCCCACCGCGGCGACCTCCACCCACTTGGTCGAGTAGAGCGTCACCGTCAGCGACGTACCGGTGTAGGTCGGCCAGATGAGAACCCCGTATGGGGACGGGTTCTTGACCTTGAGGTCGGGGTGGGGGAAGTTGAGCGTCGCCTCGCGCCCGTACGGATAGCGGGAGATGTAGAGGCTGTGACTCTGGTACTCGCCGTAGTCCATGCCGGCGAACCACGAAGCGTTGAACAGGGTCGTGGCGAACTGGGAGATGCCGCCGCCGACCGACTCCGCGAACTTGCCGTCCTCGATGACGTGGTCGACGACGAAGCCCTTCTCCAGGGTTCGCGGTCCGATGAGGGCGTTGATCGATAGGGCCTCGCCCGGCAAGATGACCTGCCCTCGCACGAGGTCGGCGATGTGGTGGATGTTCATCACCCTGGGCTGACCGGCGGGGTGCTTCGTCGTGAAGGTCGAGACCATCTCCTTCACGCCCAGGGCTTGCGCCGCTTCGAGGCTCATCTTCGGCTGTGCCTCGATGAGCTGCAGCTGCACCGGACCCGCCGGCCGGGTGCGGATGGCGGCGGACAGCAGGGACGGGGCATCGGGGCCACAGCACGATGTCCCTGCGGCGCCAGGCGTGATGTCGACGCCGCCGGCCGGGTTGACGTGGAAGCTCGGCTCCGTCGCGGCGCTGCCCGCTTTGACCAAGACCTTCGCCGCCGCGTCGGCCGCCGCCTTGCCGTCGATCTCGAGCTCGAGTCGGTCCGCTCCTGGGAGCGACGTGATGAGCGCACGCAGCATCCCGGGTGTCAACTGACCAGCCTGGCCGGCCGCGGCAAGATCGAGCGGGGCCGCGACGAGTCTCTCTGCTTCGGCCGCGAGCGCGGTGGCGTCATCCTTGTTGAAGCGTGGCGACACCGCGCCTCGGCGCGCAGTGATGCGGATGGGGTCGCCGCCGCGCGCGGCTGCGGACGGCAGATCGTGGATGAGGCGCTCTGCGTCGATGCCTTGACCAGAACGGCCACCGACGCCGACGAACACCTTCGACGAACGTCCGACGCTGATCGACGCCTCGACCGGCGGATCCTCGCCGTCGCGGGATCGGGCGGCCACCGCATCGAGCGCGATCTTGCGGTCAACGCGCGTGACGAGAGCGATGCTGTGGGAGCCGAGCTTTCTCTGCAACCAATCGATGATCTGACTCGGCAAGGACCCGGACCGGCCCGCAGCGAGGATGCGCGTCGTCGTCGCCTCCACGTCGATGTGCATGCCGAGTGAGGCCGCGTCAGTGACGAAGTCCTCGGCGTTGGCCTTGTTGTCACCATCGACCTTCACGTCGACCTTGGTCGATCCAAACGTGCCATCCAACGCCTGCAGCTTCGCGATCACCTGGTCGCGACTAAGCCCGCCGAACGATGTGGTGTTGATCGTGAGGCCCTCGACAGAGCGTCCGTGATGATGTGACGCGTCAACCTTGTACACCGCGGCGGTGCCGACGCAGAGCAGTGCCGCGAGGGTCGCGACTGCGACCACCACCGCCTGCGCGCCCCGCGGCCTGCGCCGGGCGATTCGAGCCAGGATGCCGGTCGTGTCGCTGGGTTCTTCGACATCGCCGGTCATCGTGCCCGCGCGTGACGAGCCCCGAGCTGGTGCTGGGGTTGGGCGCTCGGGACGGGGAAGCGGCTCGGTCTCGCCGGACATGTCGGCTGCATGCTCGCGCAGTTGCGCCATGAAACGACACCAGGCGCCGCGCTTGACCTGCGCAGCCACGACGCGATGGCCGACATGGCCGCGTGTTCGCCTTGGCGGCGCAGCCCTCGTATGGTGCGCGCATGCGTACGCGCCTCACCGATCTGCTCCAGGTTGAACACCCCGTCATGCTGGCTGGCATGGGCGGAGTGTCCTACTCCGCCCTCGTCGCGGCAGTGTCGCAGGCCGGTGGCTTCGGGTGCATGGGCGCATCAACGATGAGCTCGGAGCGGATGATCGCTGAGATGGCGGCCGTGCGGGCGGCAACATCGAAGCCGTTCGGTGTCGATCTGCTCACCGCGGTCGCGGGCAGCATCGACCAGAACATCGAGCACATCATCACGGGCGGGGCGTCGGTGTTCGTCGCAGGACTTGGCGTGCCCCGAAGCGCTGTCGACCTCCTGCACGACAACAACGTGCTGGTCGGGTCGATGGCGGGCAAGGTCCGTCACGCCGTGGCGGCGGTCGAGTCGGGCTGCGACTTCGTGGTGGCCCAGGGCACGGAGGCGGGTGGGCACACCGGGTTCGTTGCCACCCTTCCGTTGGTCCCACAGATCGTGGACGCCGTCGGCGATCGTGTCCCTGTTGTCGCCGCCGGTGGCATCTTCGACGGCCGCGGTCTTGCCGCGGCGCTCGCCCTCGGCGCCGATGGCGTGTGGGTCGGTACCCGGTTCATCGCAACGCCAGAGGCTCAGGGCCTGCCCGGCTACAAGGAGGCGCTCATCGCCACATCGGAGGACGGGACCACCATCTCCCGTGCGTACTCCGGCAAGACGATGCGCGTCGTTGCCAACGAGTGGACCCGCCACTACGACACTCATCCAGACGACATCAAGCCCTTCCCCGCGCAGATCATGGACACCTACGGCAAGGTGTGGCACCTCGGCGGCGGCGAGGAAACCCAGGGCGTCGATCCCCATCGTGAGGGCTACCCCTGCGGGCAGGGCGTGGGCGCCATCACCGAGCTGCGGCCTGCCGGCGACCTGGTGCTTGAGATGGTCGAGCAGGCGGAGGCGGCGCTCCGCCGCGCCATGACCCCCGTCTGAGGGGCGTGCCGAGCAGCCGAAGCCGAAGTCGAGCGGCAACTGCTGGCTGTTCAGTCGCCGCCGATCTCCATGGCCCGCACCACAAGTGCAGCCATCGCTGCTGGATGCGACACGTGGGCGCCGTGACTGGCGCCTGCGATGTCGTGCAGCTCTGCTCCGGCCATCTGTGCCAGCGCCGCCGCGCCCCATCGAAGGTGGGCCGACGACAGCTCGCCGCGGGCGACCACGAGGGGGATGGCGAGACGTCGCCAACCGGCCAGATCGAGCGGAAGGCGTTGCCCGACGGTCGGGCGTATGGATCGCATGTCGTTCTGCAGGGCTGCGCCTTCGGCCCTGCGGTCGGTCTTGGCCTTCTCGGGCAGCGCTTCCCAACGCTCATCGCCGATCATGCGCCGCATGAAGCCCTCGCCGGCGAGCTGCGGAGTCGGTGCGCCGAGCGACATGCCACCCCCGGATGTGGTCGGCCACCCGTCGAGCCAGGGGAGCGGCGACTCGAAGACCACCACCGCCCTCACCAGGCTCGGAGCCAGCTCTGCGGCGCGCAGCACCACGCAGCCGCCGTAGGAATGGCCAACCAGCACGACCTTTGTCCCGGGGGTCTCGGCCGCCAGTGCGACAACATCCGTGGCGTGATCGTCGAGAGAGACGGCCGGCGGCACTGCGTCCCTGCTTCGCCCATATCCGCGTCGGTCGAGGCTGATGAGGTTGAACGCAGGCAGGTGGGGTCGCCATCTTGCGAAGGCGGCACTGCGGTCCATCGACCCGTGCACCAAGACCGCCACGGGCGCGGCGGGCCCCTGCGAACGTGCCGGGCTGCGGTGAACGTACACACCGATCGTCGGTGGTCGAGAGGTCACATCGCCAGTCTGCCCGGCCGCCGTTACCGGTCCGTCCCGCTGGACCGGTAGCGTCGCAACGTGGGAAGGCGACCGTTCGGTGCTCGGGCCGTCGTCGCGGCGTGCATCATCTCGTCCGGGTTGCTGGCCGCCTGGGGTGCCACGGTCGTCAACGCGCAGGGCGCTGCTACGGGCCCGGAGGTGCTGCCTTCGACCACTGCGGACCCCGGCTCCAACCTCACGGTGCGCAGCAGGACCGGCGGCGAGTGTCAGCCGACGGAGGCCACTCCGTACGTGAGCGTCGAGGTGATCGACGGCACCATGGCGGTGCAGAGCCCCACGACGAGCGACGTGAATGCCAGCGGCGCGTGGTCGGCGGGAGTCCACCTCGGGGCCGATCTCGCCCCCAAGACGTATCAGCTGCGGACGACGTGTCGATACAACGACCCGAGCGTCAGCGGGCCGTACTTCACATATCCCGATGTGGCGCTCACCGTGCGCGAGCAGCGGCCCGGTCAGGCGCGGTTGTCGTCGCCCGTGGCGACGCGCGGTGCCAACATCCAGGTGGGCGCTGGCGCCGGACCGTGCCCGCCTCCCGTTGGCGCCGCTGGTCCCGCGGTGCGGGTCTCCCTGGTCGACGACCGCAACATCATCAGGTCGGAGACCCAGGGTTCTGTTGACACGCAGGGCCGTTGGGGGGTGACGCTCACGGTGGCGGGCATCGAGGGCGATCGCGCCACCGTGCTGGCAGTGTGTAGTGCGAGCACGGCCGCCCGGGCTCCCTATGCCAGGTACACGGCGGCGTCGCTGGCGGTCGTTGACCCGCCCACCACGTCGACGTCGTCCACGACCACCGTCTCCTCGACGACGCTGCTCCAGCCAGGCAGCGTCGACCCCGCGGCATCAACGACGACGACATCAACGACGGCCGTCATCCCGACGTCGACCACCCTCGCGCCGTCGTCGGTCGCCGCACCGGTGCACGCCGAACCGTCGTACACCGGATGACGCGCGTGCGGGCTCGCCCTCCTCGCGTGCGCCTCGTGTGTGCTGTTGGTGCCTTGGCCGTAGTGGTGGGGTGCACCGGGACCGGAAAACCCACGAAGCGTTCGGCTGGCCCGAAGGCGCCGGCGCCCTTGACGATCAACCTGCCGGCGCAACCCGCTCCGGATGCCGTCACCGTCGCTACCGGGGCCGTGCCAGAGGTGCCGATCTTCGATCAGGCTGGGGCGACCTCGTCGACGCGCTCGATCACCAACCCCCGGCCGACCGGGGCACCTGCGGTGTTCTTGGTCCTTCAGCGACGCGACGGCTGGGACGAGGTGTTGTTGCCGATTCGACCGAGCGGAAGCTCGGGATGGGTGCGCGAAGCCGACGTGACGCTCAGCACCCACGGGTGGCGCATCGTGGTCGAGTTGGCGCTGCATCGCATGACCGTGTTCCACGGGCCAGTGGTGGTGCGCATCGAGACGGTGGGGGTGGGGACGGCTGCCACGCCAACGCCGGGCGGCCGCTACTACACGACGGAGCTGCTCCAGCCGGCAGACCCGAGCGGCCCGTACGGCTCGTTCGCGTACGGCCTCAACGGGTTCACGGGTCAGGCCGATGGGGCCGGCACCGGGACAGGCGACGCCTCAGCGGCTGGCGTGTTCGGCCAGCTCGGCCTGCACGGCACCAACGACCCCTCCACGCTCGGTCGTGATGTCAGCCTCGGCTGCATCCGGATGAGCGACGATGCCATGATCGCTCTCGTCGGTCAGTTGCCCCTTGGCGTCCCCGTCATCGTCAAGGCGTAGATGTCGCTCAGGGGCCGCGGTGGCGAGGTCCGTCGGCGATGACCGGCTCCCCGAACGGGGCGCCCGATTCCTCGTAGCACGCCAGGTGGAAGTGCTCGACTCGCTTCCACACGCCGTCGTCGTAGACGTTGCAGATGACCTGTTTGCCCTGCACCCGCGCCTGAAACTTGACGACGAGCCCGCACGGGGGGCAGATGGCAGAGCTCCCGGGCTCGATCGTGCGTTGCACGGCCCGACTGGTTTGGGTCACTGTCGTCACCACCTGTCCATCGGCACCATCGACGTGGACCTGAGGCTAGGCGACCTCGCGAGCTAGCGGACCAGCGGCTTGAACTTCGGGCGGTGCGGCTGGTCTGCGTCGGAGCCGAGCCGCTTCTTGCGGTCGATCTCGTAGTCGGAGAAGTTGCCGGTGAACCACACGACCTGGCTGTCGCCCTCGAACGCGAGGACATGCGTGGCGATGCGGTCGAGGAACCAGCGGTCGTGGCTGATGACGATGGCGCAGCCGGCGAACTCCAACAGCGCATCCTCAAGAGCGCGGAGGGTGTCGACGTCGAGGTCGTTGGTGGGCTCGTCGAGGAGCAGCAGGTTGCCGCCGTCGATGAGGACCTTGCCGAGGTTGATGCGGTTGCGCTCACCGCCAGAGAGCACGCCGACCTTCTTCTGCTGGTCCGGGCCTTTGAAGCCGAACATCCCGCAGTAGGCGCGGCCGTGGATCTCCCGGTTGCCGACGATGACGAGGTCGGTGCCGCCGCACAGCTCTTCGTACACGGTGTTGTTGTCGTTCAGGCTCGATCGGCTCTGGTCGACCCACGCCATCTTCACCGTCTGGCCGACGGTGAGCGTGCCGGAGTCTGGAGTGTCGTTGCCGGTGATCATGCGGAAGAGGGTGGTCTTGCCGGCGCCGTTCGGGCCGACGACACCGACGATGGCGCCCGGCGGCAACGAGAACGTGAGGTCGTCGATGAGGAGCTTGTCGCCAAACCCCTTTGAGATGCCCCCGGCTTCCAGCACTACGTCACCGAGGCGGGGCCCCGGCGGGATGGCCATCTGGAACTTGTCTGCCGCCTTGGCCGACTCGTTGGATGCGGCGAGCAACTGCTCGTAGGAGGTGACGCGGGCCTTGGATTTGGTCTGGCGACCCTTGGGCGAGCTGCGAATCCACTCGAGCTCGCGGGCGAGGGTCTGCTGCAGCTTCTGGTCGGAGCGTGCCTCCTTGGACAGGCGGTCCGACTTCTGGGCCAGCCAGCCGGAGTAGTTGCCCTCGTAGGGGATGCCCTGGCCGCGCTCGAGCTCAAGGATCCAGCCGGCCACGTTGTCGAGGAAGTAACGGTCGTGGGTGACAGCCACGACGGTGCCCGGATAGTCCTGGAGGGTCCGCTCCAGCCAGGCGACGGAGTCGGTGTCGAGGTGGTTGGTCGGCTCGTCGAGCAGGAGCAGGTCCGGTTTGCGGAGCAGGAGGCGGCACAGCGCGACGCGGCGCTTCTCGCCACCGGAGAGGGGCCCGACCTCCGCATCGCCGGGCGGGCAGCGGAGCGCATCCATGGCGATCTCAAGGGTGCGGTCGATCTCCCACGCGTCGGTGGCGTCGATCTGGTCCTGCAGCTTGGCCTGCTCGGCGAGGAGGGCGTCGAAGTCTGCGTCGGGGTCGCCCATGGCCGCGCACACCTCATCGAAGCGCTTGAGGACGTCCTTGATCTCGCGCACGCCATCCTCGACGTTGCCCATGACCGTCTTGGTCTCGTCCAGCATGGGCTCTTGCATGAGGATGCCGACGGTGAAGCCCGGCCCGAGCTTGACCTCGCCGGTGTAGTCGGTGTCGATGCCAGCCATGATCTTGAGCAGGCTCGACTTGCCTGCACCGTTACCACCGAGGACGCCGATCTTGGCGCCGGGGTACATGGAGATGTTGATCTTCTTGAGGACATCCTTGTCCGGCGGGATGTACTTCCCGAGATCCCGCATCGTGATGATGAACTGCGCAGCCACCCCCGCAGTCTCGCATGGCCGAGCGCGCCCCTCCGTCGGCCGATCAGCGTCAGGCCGGTGCGACGACGACGATGCCGCTCGCGGCCGCGGCGTGTGCCAGCCGATCGTCGTAGGTGACGATCGCATCGAGCTCATCGCCGAGGTCGAGCGCAGCTGCGAGGTGGATGGCGTCGAGCGTGCGAAGCAGCGTTGGATCGACATGCGCGGCGGACTCGAAGATCGTCGTTGGCACTGTGACGATGGTCATCGAGTCGAGCACTGCTCGCGCCGCGACCATGCGGTCAGGTGCAGCGCGGCGGACGGCTCGGAGCAGCTCGGTGCGAGCGAGGTCGCACGCGATCGGTTGGCGATCGCTCGCGGCGAGCCACCGGTGCAGCGCGTCCGACTCCGCCTCCGCTACGACCAGCTTCACCAGCGCTGAGGTGTCGAGATAGTGCGCCACCTACCAGCGTTCGCTGTCACGCATGGTGGCCAGCTCGGCCGACAGATCCGGTCCGGGCAGCGGTGCCGGGAGGTCCGCGATGGCGCGGCGCGGGGCGCGGGCGAGGCCCGCGGCGACGAGCGACTGCACGCGCGATGTGGCGATCGGCATCAGCAGCGCGACCTCCCGCCCTCTCTCAGTGATCGTCACGGTGTTCCCCGCAGCGGCCTGGGCGACGACCGCCGAAGCGTTCTGCTTCAGTGCCCTGATTCCGACTGCTGTCGCCATGTGCTTCACGGTAGCACTGATCGGAGTTCGCCGCATGTCTTCGCCGTTCTGGAGGTTGGGGGCGATCCGGGCCTTCCCGTGCAGCGTGGATCATGCTCGTCGAGGACGTGCTGACTGCGGCGTGCTCGGCCCCTACGGGAGCTTGCGCTCCCAGGCCAGCGAGAGGCCACCGCAGACCACGAGCAGCGCGGTTCCGGCGGCGAGGGAGATCCAGGTGACCTCGCTGAGCTGGTTCTTGTAGCCGATCTTCGAACCGAGGTCCTTGTAGATGGACCGCAGGTCCTTCGCGGACGGGGCGCGGAAGAAGGCGCCGCCGGTGATCTCTGCCACGGTGCGGAGCGTCGACTCGTCTGGCGGCACGGGGAAGCGTTGCAGCTGGCCGTCCTGTCCGGGGAGGATGGCGACGCCCTCCTGGGTTCCGAGGCTGATCGAGTAGATCGGCACGCCCGTCGTCTTGGCGAACTGCGCAGCCTGCACCGGTTCCACCTCGCCGACGGTGTTCTTGCCGTCGGAGAGAAGGACGATGGCGGCGGGGATGCGCTTGGTTGGATCTGGTCCCACGCCATCTGGAGCGGCCTTGATGGCGCCGCCCCTGCCGAGGCTCACCTCGTCTGGTCTGACCTGCTCCAGCGCCGTCAGCAACCCATCGCCCATCGCGGTGCCGCGCTGTGGGGTGAGGCGATCGATGGCCGCGTCGACCTGGACCCGGTCGGTCGTTGGGGCCGACAGCACGCGCACGTTGTCGGAGAACGCCACCAGTCCAACCCGGATCTTGGGCGGCAGCGCATCGATGAAGGTCTTGGCGGACGACTGCGCCGCGCCGAGGCGCGTCGGCTCGACATCCTTCGAGATCATCGAGCCAGAAACGTCGATGGTGAGGATGATCGTTGCCTCTTCGACGGGCACCTTCGTCGTCGTCTGGGGTCGAGCGAGTCCGGCGAACAGGCACGCCATACCGGCGAGGAACACCGCGGCCGGCACGTGACGCCGCCACGCGGGAGAACGCTCCGCCACTGTCTCGAGGAGAGCCAGGTTCGTGAACCGCACAGCCGCTGCTGCCCGGCGCTTCTGCATCAGCACGTACGCGATGGCTGCGCCGGGCACGAGCAGCAGCAGGAGCCCGGCTTCGGGAGCGGCGAACGCGATGTCAGGCACGAGAGGCCCCCGGGGAGGCGGCGGCCGCTGGGGTGCGCTGACCCGACATCGGGCGAGTGTTGCGGACGTCAGCCCGCAGGGCAAGGAACTGTGCGAACGGGGCCAGCCAGTCGCCCTGTGTCGCCAGCACGACGTGCTCTGCGCCGGCGCGACTGAGGGCGTCTGCGACGGTGGCGCGCTCTTCCGCCGCGGCCTGCGCGAATCGAGTTCTCAGCTTCGCGCTGGAGGTGTCGACCCTCAGAAGTCGGCCCGTCTCTGGGTCGACCAGGTCGAGGTGGCCGACCGCGGGAAGCGACTGCTCGCGGGGATCCCGGACCTCGACCACGATGACAGCGTGCCGGGCGCACAGCGAGAATAACGCCGGGGTCCAAGCGTGTGGTCGCTCGCCACGAAGGTCGGTGATGATGACGACGAGGCCGCGGCCCCGAGCGAGGCGAGCGAGCCGGTCGAGGGCGCCGCTGAGCTCTTCTCCGGGAGGCGCGTGGGTGCCTCGCGCCGGCGCCTCGTTCTTGATCTCGCCGATGATTCGCACTGCGCTCAGCAGCCCGGCCCGCCCCTGCCGCGGCGGCCTCGTGGCGGCCGCGGAACCAGGGGCGCCATACGCGATGAGACCGAGCCGATTGACTCCGCGGCTGGCGGTGCCCGCAACGGCCAGCGCAACGCCTTCGGCAACGTCCGCCTTGGTGTGGTCAGCCGTCCCCCACGCCATCGACGCAGAGCGGTCGAGGACGAGCCAAGTCGTCAGCGCGCGCTCTGCGACGTGGACGCGGACGTGGGGCACCTGGGTGCGGGCGGTTGCGTTCCAGTCGATGCGGCGCACGTCGTCGCCGGGCACATACGGCCGGATCTGCGCCAGCTCTGTTCCCAGGCCGAGCGACGCAGACCGGTGATCGCCCGACAGCAGGCCATCGATGCGTTGGCGGACGGTCAACTGGAGCGACCGCAGCAGATGGGCGGGCGGAGCGGTCCGCGTCGGGGGCGTGGTGGTCACGAGCTTCGAGCCAGGTCGACCCGTGGCTGGGGCACCGTCGCAAGAACGGTCTCGATGATGCGGTCGGAGGAGACCTGCTCTGCGAGCGCCTGATAGCTCATCACGAGGCGGTGGCGCATGACGTCTGGGGCCAGCTCTGCAACGTCGTGAGCGAGAGCATACGCGCGGCCCCGGAGGAGGGCGAGGGCGCGGGCCCCGTGGACGAGTGCGAGCGTGGCTCGCGGCGAGGCGCCGTAGTCGACGTACGGCGCAAGGTGGGCGAGACCGATCGCAGCCGGCGCGCGGGTCGCTGTGACCAGGGCGACCGCGTACTCGGCAACCGCCTGATCCACGAAGACCGACTCGGTGGCCGCCTGGTGGCGATGCAGATCATCGACGGTGAGCACCTGGTCGACGACTGGTGCCTCGATGAGCGAGCGGCGCACGACCTCAAGCTCTTCACGCGGCGTGGGGTAGCCGACGACGACCTTCATCATGAACCGGTCGACCTGGGCCTCGGGGAGCGGGTACGTGCCCTCCGACTCGATGGGGTTCATCGTGGCGAGGACGAGGAACGGGTCGGGTACGGGAAGGGTCTGGGGGCCGATGGTGACCTGGCGCTCCTGCATGACCTCAAGCAGCGCAGACTGCACCTTTGCCGGAGCCCGGTTGATCTCGTCGGCCAGCAGCAGGTTGCAGAACACCGGCCCTGGCTCCGTGTCGAAGCCCCCGCCCTGAGGCTTGTAGACGCGGGTGCCGACGAGGTCCGACGGTACGAGATCGGGGGTGAACTGGATGCGGGCGTGGGTGCCGCCCAGCACCTGGGCGAGGGTGGCGATCGTCTTGGTCTTCGCCAGGCCCGGCACGCCCTCGATGAGGAGGTGGCCCCCCGCCAGCAGGCCGACGAGGATGCGTTCGAGCAGCTGATCTTGGCCGACGATGATCTTGCGGATCTCGCCGA
>JAYUDU010000154.1:0-2156 GCA_043739605.1 Acidimicrobiales bacterium
CCGCGTGACCGCGACGGCCTCATCCAGACGCTCCGCCAGACCGCCGAACCCGGTGGGCGCAGCAGGTGAGACGAAGACCGGCTGCGGTTCGCTCGCCCCTGCCACCGCTGCCTCGTCATCCGACCGGGGACGTGCGCGCCGCGGGACGCGGCGCCCGGCAGCGTCGTGACGACCGTCCCCGGACACGTCGGTCACGGCGCCGAGACTCGGTTGCGGCGCCTCGGGAGGCGGCCGGGGCGCCGAACTGGCACCACGATCGTGCACGAAGCCTACGAACGTGGTGGCAGCTCCCCGGGGTGAAGACCCGACCGAGGACGGCCCCGACGCGCCGAGCGCCGGAAGGAGGCACAGCGCGGTGAGCCCAAGCCCGGTGACGGCCGCGATCAGTGCCGCCGTCGAACCGTGCACAGTGCCGAGCGCGGCGACCGAAGCCACGACGAGGAAGGCCGATCCAGCCGCCTCCGGAGTGCGCGGGGCGCCGTCCCTCGATCGAAGCCAAGCCACCGCGACCACGGCGAGAGCCCCGATCGCCAGCGCGACGCCACTTCCCTGCGGCCGCTCCGGCGCAGGGTGGCTGTCGAGCCACATCTCGACGGGTCGCACCAGCGCACACACTGCTCCGACGCCGCCTACGAGCACGGCACCCACCGTTGTGAACCCTGCGAGGCCCGCGCTCCAGACCGCATGCAGGCGGTCGCGTTCGCGATCAACGAGGTGCGCCACGCAGCCGAGCGCGCTGCCCGCCAGAAGCAGGAAGGCCCCCGCCTTCGCGGTGGTGGCATCGACGACGGCGAGGCCGGCCGCGACAGGTGCAAGGCCCGCAGCGACAAGCCACGGCGACCGCCATCGCCCCGGCTCCGGTTCGCTCTCACCGTCGCTCGCACGGCCCACGCCGCCCGCCGTCGAGCCTGCCACCAGGTACGCCCATCCAACCAGCACCAGGAGCGAAGCGATCGCGCCGAGGGCAAGCGCCCATGCGTGCGCAGCCGGTATGCCATCCGCCGGCGCGTGGATGCGGGCCGCGCCCAAGAGGGCCACGACGCCGGCCACGGTGATCGCGTCGGCGGTGCCAGGACGACGGCGCCGAGCGAGCGCCGCGCCGCAACCGATTGCGGCCGCGCCGATGGTGGCCAAGAACGCCGTCCGCGCCTGCGGTCCGAGGGTCTTCACCGAGGTGGCCCCGAAGGTCAGCAGGCCGGCGCCGAACACGATGGCCCCGGCCACGAGGACGAGCGCCGCCGATGGATGCGCCGGGCGTGCTTCGGGAGCCGGGGCGAGCGACCCGCCCGCACGGTACGCCACCGCACCGGACCGGAGCGCCGCCATGATCGCTCTTCGCCGTTGTTCGAGGTCCCAGCGGGACAGCTCGAGCTGCCACAGCTCGGTTGCGAGCGGTCCGGCCAGCGGAAGGTGACACGAGGGGCACATCGCCGCGCCACCCAGCGATGCGGCGCATTCGGGACACAGCCCAGGATCAGGCCGACCCGCCTCGGGCCCGCGCTGCGGATCTGTCACGCGTCACGGCATGCGCGAAGCCGCCTCATGAGTTCATGCTACGCGTCGCGTCCGGCCGTCGAGGAGCCGGATGGTCCTGGAGGCGTGGGCACTGGCTCGTGCGTCGTGGGTGGCCATGACGATGGTGGAGGAGCGTCGACTTCCCTGACCCGGAGGGCCCTTCGAGCGCCACGAACTCCCCTGCGTTGATGGTGAGGCTGATGTCGGTGAGGGCGCGGGTCTGGCTGCCCGTTGCGCCGAAGCGGCGGTGGACGCCGAGCAGTTGGACAACGGGGTCGGTCACGGGTGGAGCTGCGCGTGGAGGCGTTCGAGGCGTTCGACGGTGTGGTCGAGCCAGCGGATGTCGGCTTCGAGGTGAAACAGGGCGTAGTCGTTGAGGGCGGCGGCGGTCTCGTCGGCGGCGTCGGCACGATCGTTGACGACTCTTCGCATGCGGTCGAGGTGCATTCCGCGTTGAGCTTCGAGCAACTCGCGCGTGGGCCGGCCGGTGATGAGCGACAGGATGACCTTGGGGAACAGCGCGCTCTCGATCGGTCCGTCGACGGCGTCGCGGGAACGAAGCCATGTGTCGAGGGTGGAGGTGCCGGTCTCGGTGATGGCGTACCGCTTGAGGTCCGGGCCGAGTCCGGGGTGCGCTCGTC
>JAYUDU010000155.1:0-5763 GCA_043739605.1 Acidimicrobiales bacterium
GGGACACTTCACTCTCTCTATCCGACCTGATTCACTTCTGAACACAACGAGGAGATCACACCATGGCGTCTGTGCTCTGGCTACAAGGTGGCGCGTGCAGCGGCAACACCATGTCGTTCCTAAATGCTGAGGAACCGAACGTCGTCGACCTGATCGTCGACTTCGGACTCGAGGTGCTGTGGCACCCGTCCCTCGGGATGGAGCTCGGCAACCAGGCCCAGAAGATCTTCAAGGACTGCGCCAGCGGCGCTCGCGACCTTGATGTCTTCGTGTTCGAGGGCACGGTCATGGAGGGGCCAAACGGCAGCGGCCGCTACGACATCTTCGCCGACCGGCCGATGAAGGACTGGGTCGTCGAACTTGCCGCCGCCGCCAGCATCGTCGTCGCCATCGGCGACTGCGCCTGTTGGGGTGGCATCCCAGCCATGTCCCCCAACCCGACCGACTCGACCGGCCTCCAGTTCCACAAGCGGGACAAGGGCGGGTTCCTCGGGGGCGACTTCGTCTCCAAGGGAGGCCTCCCGGTCATCAACATTCCGGGCTGCCCGGCCCACCCAGACTGGATCACCCAGATCCTCGTCGCCCTAGCTACCGGTCGCACCGCCGACATCGCACTCGACGAGTTGCACCGGCCGCAGACGTTCTTCAAGACGTTCACGCAGACGGGCTGCACCCGGGTCCAGTTCTTCGAGTACAAGCAGTCGACGATGTCCTTCGGTGAGGGCACCCGAACCGGTTGTCTCTTCTACGAGTTCGGTTGCCGTGGGCCGATGACGCACTCGCCGTGCAACCGAATCCTGTGGAACCGTCAGAGCTCCAAGACTCGTGCTGGCATGCCGTGCCTTGGTTGCACCGAGCCGGAGTTCCCGTTCATGGACCTGGCCCCCGGCACCGTCTTCAAGACGCAGAAGATCAGCGGCGTCATCCCCAAGGAGGTCCCCGAGGGGACCGACCATCTCACCTACATGGCCCATGCCGCCGCCGCTCGAGTTGCGGCACCGCAGTGGTCGAAGGAGGACATGTTCGTTGTCTGAGTACCCCGCACATCGCTTCATCCGAACCGAGGCATCCGCATGAGCACCATCGACCTTCACGTCAGCCCACTCGGCCGAGTCGAGGGAGACCTCGACGTCCGCGTCACCATCGACGACGGAGTCGTCAGTTCGGCGTGGACCACGGCCGGCATGTTCCGCGGCTTCGAGATGATCCTGCGGGGCAAAGACCCCCAGGCTGGCCTCATCGTCACGCCGCGCATCTGCGGCATCTGCGGTGGCAGCCACCTCTACAAGGCCTGTTACGCACTCGACACTGCATGGAAGACGCACGTCCCGCCCAACGCCACGCTGGTCCGCAACATCGCCCAGGCCTGCGAGACGCTCCAGAGCATCCCGCGCTACTTCTACGCGCTGTTCGCCATCGACCTCACCAACAAGAACTACGCCAAGTCGCCGCTGTATGCGGAGGCCGTTCGCCGGTTCGCGCCATACGTAGGCACCAGCTACCAGACGGGCGTCGTGCTCTCTGGCAAGCCGGTCGAGGTATACGCGATGTTCGGCGGCCAGTGGCCGCACTCCAGCTTCATGGTGCCAGGTGGCGTCATGTGTGCGCCGACGCTTGCAGAGGTGACGCGCTCCATCGCCATCCTTGAGGCATGGAACGACGCCTGGCTCGAGGGCCAGTGGCTCGGCTGTTCCGTCGAGCGGTGGCTCGAGAACAAGACCTGGGACGACGTCCTCGCCTGGATTGACGAGAACGAGAGCCAGCACGACAGCGATTGCGGCTTCTTCATCCGCTACTGCCTCGACGTCGGCCTGGACAGGTTTGGTCAGGGCGTCGGCAACTACTTCGCCACCGGCACGTACTTCCAGCCAGAGCTGTACGAGAACCCGACGATCGAGGGCCGCAACGCGGCGCTCATCAACCGATCAGGCATCTTCGCCAACGGTCAGTACTCCGAGTTCGACCACCTGCGCGTCAGCGAGGACACTGCGCACTCCTTCTACAAGGGCGCGGGCCTGCTCCATCCGTGGGATGGGGTCACCGACCCGATCGATCCGGAACAGGGGGCCAAGGAAGGCAAGTACAGCTGGGCGAAGTCTCCCCGCTACAACGTGCCAGGTCAGGGCTTTGCCCCCCTCGAGGCCGGCCCGCTGGCTCGACGCATGGCTGCGGCTGGCCCCGGCGCTGGGCCGCACCAGGATGACGACCCGCTGTTCCTCGACATCTACAACAAGATCGGCCCGTCAGTCATGGTGCGCCAGCTTGCTCGCATGCACGAGGGACCGAAGTACTTCAGTTGGGCTCGTAAGTGGCTCGACGAGATCAACCTTCACGAGAGCTTCTACACCAAGCCGATCGAGCACGAGTCTGGGAAGGGCTTCGGTTCCACCGAAGCCGCCCGCGGGGCCCTGTCGGACTGGATCGTCATCGAAGACGGCAAGATCGCCAACTACCAGGTCGTCACTCCGACGGCCTGGAACATTGGGCCCCGAGACGGCGAAGGTGTGCTCGGTCCGATCGAGCAGGCGCTCGTCGGTGCTCCGATCGCCGACATCGAGGACCCGGTCGAGCTCGGGCTTGTCGCTCGCAGCTTCGACTCGTGTCTCGTGTGCACGGTGCATGCCTACGATGGCAAGACGGGCAAAGAGCTTTCCCGCTTCGTCGTCAACGGAGACATGTAGGGCCACATGGCGGGAGCCGCCGGAGGGGGACCGTCGATGGACGACAGCGCTGGGAACGTTGTGGTCATCGGATGTGGAAACCTTTTGCGCGGTGACGATGCTGTTGGGCCGATCCTGGTCCGCCGGCTCTGGGAGCAAGGGCTCCCAGAGCATGGCGTCATCCTCGTTGATGGCGGCACGGCTGGCATGGACGTGTCGTTCAAGATGCGTGGTGCCCGCAAGGTCATCATCATCGACGCGGCCGCTACGGGCTCGCCCCCTGGCACCATCTTCCAGGTTCCCGGCGAAGAACTGGAGAACCTTCCACCACTCACCGGGTTTCACACCCATTCGTTCCGCTGGGACCATGCACTTGCCTTCGGGCGGTGGCTGCTGAAGGACGAGTATCCGGGGGATGTGACAGTGTTCCTGATCGAGGCTGAAGACACGACCTTTGGCGCAGAGCTCACCCCCGCAGTGGCAGCCGCGATGGAGATCGTCGCCGTCAAGGTTCGCGAGATCTGGGAGGCAGAGCATGCCAAGTGCTGAACCCGGTGCTGGAACAGGTGCTGAACCAGCGACCGTCGAATTCACAGCCGATGGCTACCTTCGGGTCGGTCTCGATGTAGCCACAGAGTTTTTTCCGTCCAACGCTCTTGTCGCCATCCCCAAGGGTGGCGAACTGTGGTTGTTGCCGCTCATCGGGCCGGAGAGCGGCGGCATGTTGCTGAAGCAACGCAACCTTCACGGCGATCGCTCCGCGCTCATCTGGGAGATCCTCCCCGTGCCGCGCCCGATCGGCGTTCGCCAAGCGACCTGGGATGCAACGCACGGTGCTCTGCGTGTCGATGCCAGGGTCGACACCACCAGAGTGCGGGCGTGAGCCTTGACCGACCTGCGCACATGCCTGACCGCGCGCTCGCGGTCGAGACGATCGTCGAGCGACGCAAGGGTCAGTGGGAAGTGGATATCGTGGTGACCTTCATCGACGGAATCGTCAGAGAACACGTCAACACCTTCAGAACAGAACGGCGTGCGCAGATCGCCGCCGACTGGATCAAACGAGCCGCACAACGAGATATCTGGGGGCCTGACAATGGTTGAATCACGAGTCATCACCGAGCTGCTACCGCGGCCACAGGCCGTCGGGGTGTTCCCGCTGCCTGCGGGGTACCTGCTCATCGGCGAAGGACCTGGCCACGATGAGGTGCGTACCGCCCTCGTCGGCGGTCACCTGCCAGAAGCGTTCCCGCCGTCGCTGCGCTACTACGAGCTCGCGCTCGCTGGAGACCTGCCTGGCGCGCTCGCCGCGCTTGCCGGCGACGACCCCATCACGCTCGCCAACCGCCTCGTCCTCGCTCCGGATCGGCCGCTCCTCAAAGAGCTTCGTGCCATCGCCACGGGCGCTCTTGCGGTGCACATCGAGATGGTGGCGTTCGTCGTCGGTCTCGCCCTCGACCCGCCCGACCCCGCCGCGGCCGACGGCGAGATCGCGGCCATGGCGCACGCCGCCAAGGCGACCCTCGCCATGGAACGTCACGACCGCGGCACGGCCGCAGAAGAGCTTGAGAGCGCCGCGCAGCTGGCGCACCCGATCAGTGCTGCGCTGGCTGGCCAGCTGCTCGGCCAGCTCGCCAACGTTCAGCTCGACGACGGCGGCACCAAGCGGGCCACCGTCACCTTCCAGGCCGCCATCGACGCCCTCACCGGCACCGACCTCGTCGTCAGCCTCGCCGAGCTGCACGTCTCCAGTGGCTCGATGCATCAGGAGATGTCCGAAGCGGCGCCCCGCCTCCTCAAGACGGCCATCGACCACTACCTCGCCGCGTTACAGCTGGTCAACGCAACGACGGCGCCGGAGTCCTTCGCCATCGCCAACGCCAACCTCGGCCTGGCCTACCTGTCGATGCCGATGACCCAGGCCAGCGACCTGCTGCGGGTTGGCATCGCAGTGCAATCCATGCGGGAGGCCCTGAAGGTGTTCACCGCAGAGACCCACCCGGATCGTTGGTCCAGCACGCAGCTCAACCTGGCCAACGCACTCGTCTACATGCCGTCAACCCACCAAGCCGACAACATCGTCGAGGCCGTCGACCTGTACGAGGACGTCCTCCAGATCCGCGACCGCCACCGCGACCCCCAAGGCAGAGCCAGAGTGCTGGCCAACCAGGGCAACGCCCTGGCCCATCTCGGCGTGTTCGACCAGGCCAAGTTGCGCCTCCACGAGGCGCGCATGATCTTCGAGGAGTTCGAGGAGCATGACGCCGTTCGCAGCGTCCGTTCGATCCTCGACGAGGTAGCCAAGCAGGAGTCGCTCGTACGCCAGGATGCGCCGGAGCGCCCGATGTCGGATCGAGTGATCGGATGACGACCGTCGAAGAACGCCCGCTGGTCCTGGCACCGTCATTTGAGGACGATGCCAAGCGGGTCGACGAAGCGATCGCCGCGGCAAGCACGCTCGACCCCCACCCCCGCCGTACTGCGCTCGAGTTGAAGGACGCCGTCGAGGCGTTTCACAAGCCGGCGTTGCTGCACATCGTGCGGACGCTCAAGGCCGACCCGCGCGGCAAGGAGCTGCTGTTCGAGCTGGTCGACGATCCTCAGGTACATGCCGTCCTGGCCCTCCATGGCATCGTCAGGGCAAGCCTGCAATCCCGTGCCCAGGCCGCCCTTGAAACCGTCCGGCCGTACCTGCAATCGCACGGCGGCGACGTCGAGCTCGTCGACATCATTGACGGCATCGCCCAGGTCCGCCTTCACGGCAGCTGCAACGGCTGCTCGATGTCTGCGGTCACCTTGCGAGAAGGCGTCGAGGAGGGTCTTGTCAAGGGTGTCGCCGAGATCACTGGCATCGAGGTGTTGGCAGATGAGCCGACCGCCGCCTTCATTCCCCTGGGCGCGATAGGGAAGAAGGAGAGCGGTTGGGTCGCAGGACCGAACACCGAAGACGTGCCCGTCGGCGGGATGCTCCGCGTCGACATCGACGACGACAGCTTTATCGTCACCAACATCGAGAACCGGTTCGCGGTGTTCCGCAACGAGTGCGTCCACCAGGGCATGACCCTCGACGGCGGCATGATCGACGAGGGCATCCTCACCTGCC
>JAYUDU010000156.1:0-13793 GCA_043739605.1 Acidimicrobiales bacterium
GTCGAACTGGGCGACGAACTCGACGGCGTCAGCCCGCCACCGCAACCGCCAGACCTTGCGGGGCGTCTTCGTCTTCGTCATCTGCGAATGGATCGGATACGTGCTCAGCCTCGCCGGCCGCCATGGCACCGTCGGCCGATCCGCCCTCAGGTTCGCCACGATGACACCGTGGCGTAGGGAGTTGGCAGGGAGTTGAGACCGACTTCTGTCACCTGCGTCGGAGCCGTCCGCCGACCTGACCTCAGGTTCGCCACGACGACACCTTACCTCAGGGAGTTGGTAGGGAGTTGAGATTCGCTCCCCTCACTGACGCCTCGGAAGGGCTGGTCAACTCACTTCGAGTGAGGCGAAGTCGCCTCTCCGAGCGGTGTCAACGAGTCGCCTCGGCCTGCGCTGGGAGTTCACTGGGAGTTGAACTCCCGCGCGCGTTCGGCGGCACAGTCCCGCTGCTCAGCTCGAGGCAGCCCCCCGAGGTGCCCACGCCTCAGCCGTGCCGAACCAGAAAGGGCCTCTGACCTGCGGAAACATCTCGGTGGCGGTGCACCCGGCCCTCAGGTAGGCTGGTGCTGCAGCAACATCTGGAGAGGTGCGAGAGCGGCCGAATCGGCCTCACTGCTAATGAGGTGACCTGAAAGGGTCCGCGGGTTCAAATCCCGCCCTCTCCGCCAACACTCAACGACCGATCGTTTGGTCGGTCGTTGGGTGCAACCGGGAGCGGTGGCCGAGCGGCCGAAGGCGGCAGTCTTGAAAACTGCAGACCTGCAAGGGTCCGGGGGTTCAAATCCCTCCCGCTCCGCCAACTCAAGCGCCCGACCGCAGTAGCGACTTTGCTACCTCGGTCGTCCCTGAGCGCCTGCGAGAAGGCGGAACACCGGCAGGCACCCGGGCACCTCCGGAGCACTCAGATGGCGGGCGAGGGCGTCAGCGTCGCAGTCGCCGATCACGATGAAGCTGTCGGTCGCCACGGCTCCAACCGTGGCAACGTTCATCGTCTCGATGCTCACGTCGTGGTCCGCTAGCCAGCGACAGATCGTCGCAAGGAGACCGAGCTGATCGGGGGCAGTGACCGCGACGACCGACCGCCCCGTGTCCGCACCGTCAACGCGCACGTCGGCTTGTCCGGTCGGGATGAACGCGTGCTGGGCCGGACCGGCCACAGTGAGCCCGCGGAGGCGCGCCGCGAGGGCGTCCCAGCGCTGATCATCGAACGCTCCGTCTGGCCGAAACGTGACGGCGTGAAGGGCGAGGCCGTCTGCCGCCCACGTTGCCGCCGAGGCACTCACGATCGACAGCCGCTCCGCAGCCAACACCGCAGCGGTGTCAGCCAGCAGCCCCGGCCGATCGCGAGCGACGACCGTCAGCCGAATGACATCAGATCCCTCGATCGTGCGCGCCACTGCCCGCACCTCGTCCTCGAGCGGGGGCGGAATGGCCAGCGCGAGGTCGGCGGCGAGGGTGGCGACGTCGTCGCCCATCAACCACAGCGGTGAGACGCCGTCGAGCATCGCGTCGACGGCCGCGTCTGGCGCGGTGATGACGGCGAGGCGTTCGCGGATCGCTTCAGTGCGAGTCGTAGCGGCGATGTCTTGGTGCTTGGCGACCTCCGCCTGCACGACGTTGCCGAGCACCGTGGCGAACGCATCGGGGTCGGTGAGCATCCACGAGTGACCCCCGGAGACGACCTGGCCAGGCGTGCCGAGCGCAGCGCACAGCGCGTTGAACGCAGAGTGCGGGATCACCGAGTCGCTCTCGCCCGTGAGCGCCAGCACCGGCAGCCCGCGTTCGCGCAGCAGCGCCATCTCGCTGGTGAGGTCGGCCGTCCGAGCGAGGCGCGACGCTCGCCACAGGCCCAACGGGTTGCCGATGACGTTGGTCACGAGGTCGTCGCGGGCGGCCAACAGCATGTCGAAGCCGTCTCGGCCCGAAGCGACGTCGCGGCTGAACCCTGCGACCCAGTCCGCGAGTGGCCGGTCGGTCAGCGACCGGCCCGCTCGGCCCCACTGCGCGCCGCCGACCGAGTTCGTCAGGATCAGGTAGCTGACGCGCGTCGGATGATCGTGGGCCAACTCGATGGCGACCCCACCACCGAACGAATGCCCGATGACGAGCGCCGGCTCGGTCACTCCCACGGCCTCGAGGAACGCATCGACCCAGTGCCCGTAACCGAAGATCGACATCTCGTCGCTCGGCAGGTCGGCCGTTCCGCCAAAGCCCGGCATCGCGGGCGCCAGGACCTTTACGCCGAGTGCGACGAGGCGACGCAACGATCGGCGGTAGGCGCTGTGCCCGAGCGCCCACCCGTGCAGGAACAGCACCGGGGGGCCCGTGCCACCGACGGTGTAGCGCGCTCTGCGGCCATCCACGAGTGTCTCGCGCATCGCCAGCTGTCCCGCGGCCCCGACCGCCGCGCGGGTGGATTGCATTGTGCCGACCGTACGGGGGCCCTGCGATCGGCCGGTTTCGACATCGTGAACGCCGCGTGGCGTGCACCGCTCTGCCCTACACGTGACGAACCATCCGCCCGAGCGGTGGCGCAGACGCGGAGCATGGGCACGGAGCCGGTCTGGGCTCAACCTTCACCTCCGAGGTGTGAGGACATCCACGTCGTCCGCTCATCGCGACGATGTGCCCACTGAGCTCACCGACAAGGAAGACGCCGCCAGCATCGCTGAACGACCGCGGCAGGCTCGCGAGTCTCGGGAACACCGACGGCGGCTCGGCAACCATCGGCAGAGAAAGCGGCGCGAGCGGATCCGCGGTCGCGCCGATGGTGGGGATCGCGTTCAGGGACCAGACGGCGCGGGCGTCAGATGCGGCAACTTGGCGCAGGCCCAACCCGCCCGGACCGACGTCGGCGGTGCGCTTCACCAACGCATCCGACCAGGAGAACGGAGTCCGCGCAACCAGGATGGCCGGAGGCCGAGTAGCTCCGCAGCGCGCGCGTTCCGGGGAGGGACGTTTCGTGACCGCGTCGCGAGCCGGTGCACGTCGCACCCTCGACGGCCGCCGGGTCACGAGGTGGGTTTGGTGGTCAGGAGGCGTTGGGCGGCGAGCTTGCCGGGGGTACCGGCGATGCCGCCGCTGGGGTTGGTGCCGGCGCCGCTGATGAACAGGCCGTCGATGGGGGTGGCGTGGCTGCCGAGGCGGCGGGTCGGGCGGAACGGACCGAGCTGGTCGGGGGCGATGTCGAGGTGCATTGGGTGGGCGCCCGGCCAGCCCTCGCCGGCGACCATGAGGTCAGGGTGGCGGATGGCGTGGCCGATGACGGTGGAGGAGAACCCAGGGATGTGGCGGTCGACCTGGGTGAGCGCCTGATCGAGGAAGCGGTCGGCGTTGGCCTCCCAGCCGCCCTCGATGCGGGCCGGCGCGGCGGGGCAGGCCAGGTACACGGTGTGCTGGCCGGGCGGGGCGAGGCTGTCGTCCATGCCGGAGTGCGTGAACGCGTACAAGGGCAGGGGGTCGGGGAGCAGGCCTGCTTCGGCGCGGACCCAGGCGGTGGTGAGGTCGTCGAGGCTGTCGACGTAGGACTGGAGTCCGTCGTGATCACCGGGGCGGGCGTCGGCGTGGGCGGGCAGGGACGTGGTGGCGAGGTGGATGACGGCCTGGACGACGTTGCCGCGACGGGTGGCGGCGAGATCGGTGCCATCGCGGCCGGACAGGGGCGGGTCGCACAGCTCGAGGAGCGCGAGCTTGGGGTCGATGGCGGTGATGACGGCGGCGGTCGGGATGCGGTCGCCGTCGGGGCCGCCGACGTGGACAGCGCGGACCCGGCCGCCGGTGGTGTCGATGCGGGTAACCGGGGCGGCGCAACGGATCTCTACACCGAGGGCGGTGGCTCTAGTCACGAGTGCATTGATGAGGCCTTGGGCGCCACCGCGGGCGTGCCATTGGCCGTGCTGGTGGTAAGCGGCCTGCCAGAACGCGAACAGGGCACTGCCGGGCACGACTGGGCTGACCCCGGCGTGGGCCGCGAAGGCGGCGACCGGCCCTCGGGTGAGGTCGGACGGGAGCCAGCGGCGCAGGAGCGAGTCGTAGGGGCCGGCGAGGTCGCGGAACCGTTCCAGCGGGGCGGGGCCGAAGAACCGGGCCACGTCGAGCGCACGCTTGGGGAGGCCGCGAAGGGGCTGCTCGCCGCGGATGGCGGGCATGGTGGCCCGGATCAGTGGCTGCGCGACGCGCATCCACGCTTCGTACGCCTTGGCCTCGGTCGGGTCGGTCTCGGCGATCGAGTCGACGGTCTGCTCGACGGAGCGGTGGAACCGGACCCGACGGCCGTCGGCGAACACCGCTACGGAGAACGGGTCCATCTCCTGGTAGTCGAGCCCGGCGGCGGCGAGGTCGAGCTCGTCAGGGATCGACGTCATGTTGATGATGTTGTGGGCGGCCGAGTGCAGGTCGAACAGGTGCGCCATCCCTGGGATCGTGGCCTCGGTGCGGCTGCCCCCGCCGGGCCGGTCCTGGGCCTCGAGGACCACGACGGAGCGGCCGGCCATGGCCAGGTAGCAGGCGGCGACAAGGCCATTGTGGCCGGCGCCGACGATGACGACGTCAGCCATGCGCCGCACCCGCCGAACGCTGCACCCGGACGGCTTCCACGGCCGCCCACGCGGCGATGCTCGCCGCCCACGTCGGCCACCTCCCCACCCAGGACACCTCGTAGGCGAGGGAGAAGCTGGCCCCACCGGCCACTGCAGCGGTCGCCGCCGCGGCGAACCAGGCCGACCGCTCATCCGGTCGACTCCACACCCGGGCGGCCAGGACACCGCACGCAACGCCGAGAAGGTACAAGGGAGCTTCTCGGCCTGCGGGGGCGAGATCAGCGGCCACGAGCACCCCGGCACCCCAGCCCAGCAGCACCGCGCCGTTTGGGAGCAGGTGGCGACTGCGACCCACCAGCCCGGCAGCGATGACCACGACGCCGATCGCCGCCGGTGTCGCCCGGAAAGGCAGGACACCAGCCGCCGACACGCCGCCGTAGACGACGGCACCGCCCGCCAAGACGATGGCCGACCGAACGGTGGCCGGGAAGCCGGCCGAAAGCCGCTCGCGAGACCGAGATGCGACGGGATCGTGCGGGTTGCTGGTGCCGAGCGGTGTCGGGCTCATCGGTGCATCTTCCTTCGGTGGTGGCGGGTCGGCGGGGTCGCCACGGTGAGGAATCTGCCGGTGCGGCTGGCGTAGGCCGGGAACCCGGGGAACCGAGCGGCGAGGGGAACGACGCCGACGGCGGCGAGGACGTAGCCGCCGACGCCTCCAACGACGAGCCCGGCGGCGATGACCCCGACGCCGGCGACGATCCGGGCGATGCGGCCAGCACCGCTGGACATGATGGTGAGAATCGGCATCACGGGGATGACTTCTTGGTTGTTGACGGGGTCGATTGGCCCCGGGTGGTCAGGTGAGGGCGGTGCCGGCGCGAATGGCGGTGTAGGCGGCGACGGCGACGAGGAGGGCGGCGAACCAGCGAAGGCTGCGTTTGGGGTCGAGGTGGTCGGCGACCTTGCCGCCCGTGACGACGCCGCCGATGGCGGCGATGGTGAAGGGCAGCGTGGTGGCCCAGTCGATGCTGGTGGTGGCGAGGCGGGTGGAGAGGGCGACGGCGGAGTTGATGGCGATGACCAGGAGCGACGTGCCGATCGCCTCGGGCATGCGGAGCTTGAGGGCGAGAGCGAGGGCGGGGACGATGACGAACCCGCCACCAACGCCGAAGAGACCGGTGAGGAACCCAACGGCGGACCCCGCGACGAGGACGGTGACCACGGTGCCGGCATCGACGCGTGTTCTAGTGAGGGTGGCCGTGCCTGCGGTGGCTGCCGTTTGGAGCTCGCGGGCTTCGCCGACCTTGGTGCAGGTGGGGCAGCCGGTGAGCATGCGCCAAGCAGCGACCACGACGAGGCCGGCGAACCCGAGGAGGAGCAGGTTGGGGTCGAGGCGGCGGTTCAGCGCGGAGCCGGCGAGGGAGCCGCCGATGCCGGTGAGGCCAAACACGATCCCGGTGCCGACCCGCACCCGGCCGGCCCGCCAGTGGGTGAACATGCCAACGAGGGAAGCGGACCCGACGAGGAGGAGGCTGGTGGCGGTGGCTGCCTTGGGGTCCTGTCCGGCGGCGTAGACGAGGACGGGGACGGCGAGGATGGATCCGCCGCCACCGAGGGCGCCGAGGGACAGGCCGATGAGGAACCCGAGGGGTGAGGTGAGAAGGGCTCGGATCGGCATGATGTCGTCGGCTTGTCAGGCTGTGGTGATGGCGAGGGCGGGGTGGTCGGTGGCGTGGGCCCAGTCGTCGTCGACGGCTATGACGGTGCGGCCGGCCCGGTCGAGGAGCGACGCGGCGAGCGCGGCCCGGTAGCCGGAGGCGCAGTGGACCCACACGGCCCCGTCGGGGACATCGCCGACGCGGTCGGCAAGGTCGTGGAGCGGGACGTGGACAGCGGTGGGCATGTGGCCCTCGGCCCACTCGTCGTCGCGTCGGACATCGAGCACGACGACGTCACCTTCTTCACCGGCGGCGGTGATGGCGGTGGCGAGGTCGGCGAAGCTCGCCGTCGGATAGGACCGGAGCTCTCCGCCGGCGGCCCACCGCTTCGGGCCGCGGTCGGCGGCGCCGGCGGGCCGGTCGATGCCGATGCGGGTCATCTGCCGCTGCGCTTGCGCGACCTCGTCGGCGGTGTCGCCGACAAGGGTCACGGGTGTGCCCCACGGCAAGGTCCAGCCGAGGTAGGTGGCGAACGAGGCGGTGGCCTCGAGGTTGATGGTGCCGGTCAGGTGGCCGGCGGCGAACGCCGTCCGGTGGCGGAGGTCGACGACCCACTCCCCGGCGTGGATCCGGCGGCGGACCTCGACCGGGTCGGCCTCGGCGGGTGGGGAGAGGTCGATGGGGGTGGGGCCGGCCCGGTTGGTGGGGGCCATGTGGGCGTAGTAGCGGGGGTGGGCGGCGAGGCCACCGAGGAGCTGTTCGACGAACGCGTCCTCGTCGGCCGTGGTGACCGCGACGTTGGTCCGGCGTTCCTGGCCGATGGTGCTCTCGTCGGATCCGCTGGACGCGGACGACGAGCAGAAGCTCCCGAAGCCGTGAGTGGGGTGCACGGCGACGTCGGCGGGGAGGTCGTGGGCGAGGCGGCGCACAGAGTGGAACTGGGCTCGGGTGAGGCCGTCGGTGGCGTCGTCGCCGGTGAGGTCGGTGCGGCCGACGGTCCCGAACAGCATCGACCCACCGGTGAACACCGCGACCGGTTCGCCGGCGGTGGAGGCCAGGTAGGAGAGGTGGGTGGGGGTGTGGCCCGGGGTGGCGATAGCGGTGATCGTCGTGGCGCCCACCTGGAAGGTGTCGCCCGCAACTGCGCCGGTGCGGTCGAACGCGACGTCGTCGGCGGCGGCGATGACGTAGATCGCGCCGGTGCGGCGGGCCAGGTCGAAGCCGCCGGTGATGTAGTCGTTGTGGACGTGGGTCTCAAACACGTGCGTGAGACGGGCGCCGCGCGCAGCCAGGACGGCCTCGACGCGGTCGATGTCGCGCTGCGGGTCGATGACCGCGGCCTCACCGCCGTCGATGAGAACGTAGGACCGGTCGCCGAGCGCCGCGGTCTCGATCGTGACGATCACCATCGCGCTCGTCGACTGGTTCGTCTCCGTCGGGCTGGTGTTCATCGTCGGCTCAGACGACCGTTCCGGGTTCGCCGTCATCGGCAGACGCACAGGACGCGGGCGCCGCTGCTGTAGGTGGCCGGGTCGAGGCGGCCGAGCGGGGTGTGTGCAGCGCCGGGGGCGTGGCCGGCGGCCCACTCGTCGTCCTCTCGGACGTCCACGAGGACGTGGTCGTCGGGTCTGGCGTGCGCATCCTCGGGCGTGGTCGTCGGCATCTCGGGTGAGGTCATGGTGTGGTCCTCTGTTCGTTCGTTCGTTCAGTGGGTGAAGGTGACGTGGGGCAGGCGGCGGTCGAGCCAGGCGGGGAGGTGCCAGGCCCGTTCGCCGAGCATCCCGAGCAGCGACGGGACGAGCATCATGCGGATGACGGTGGCGTCGAGGAGGACAGCGAGGGCCAGAGTGACCCCCAGCTCGGTCGGGGGGATGGGACCGGTGACGCCGAAGGCGATGAAGACGACGATCATGATGAGCGCAGCGTTGGTGATGGGCTTGCCGGTCCGGGCGATCCCTTCGCGCACGGCGAGGCGGGCGTCGCCGGTCGCGTCCCGGCGCTCCTTGATCGCGGCCAGGAGGAACAACTGGTAGTCCATCGACAGCCCGAAGAGCAGGGCGAAGAAGAACAGCGGCGCCCACGCATCGACGAAGCCCTGGGGTTCGATCCCGAGCAGCGACGCGCCGTAGCCGTGCTGGAACACGAGGGTCGCGAACCCGAAGCTGGCGGCCACCCCGACCAGGTTGAACAGGATCGACGTCACCGCGATCAGCGGGCTGCGGAACACGACGAGCAGCAGGATGAACGCCACGGCCATGATCGCCGCGATCGCCAGCGGGGCGCTGCCGGTCAGCGCCGCGGTCAGGTCGGTGTTCTGGGATCCCGGGCCCCCCAGCGATGCCGACGGGACCTCCGTGGCCAGCCCGCTGCGAAGGCGGTGGATGAGCTGGGAGGTCGCCTCGGCATCGACCGCGGTGGTCGGGATGACGCGGACCACGACCCGGCCCGACGCGGCAGGTGTGGTGACGGTCTGCGCGGCGACAACCCCCGGGTCGCGGCCAGCGAGATCGACGACCCGCTGGGCGTCAGCGGCGGGGACGGTGACGAGCAGCGGCGCCGCTGCGCCAGGTCCAAAGTTGGCGGTGACGGCGTCGTAACCGTCGCGACTCTGCGCGCCACGGTCGACCACCCCAGCGGCTGGCATCCCGAGTCGCATCCCCAGCGCTGGCGCCGCCAGCAGGAGGAGCACGCCGAGCCCGGCGGCGAGGGTCGCGCCGGGGCGGCGCATCGCCGCCGCCGTCCACCTGGCCCATCGGCCCTCGGCGGCGTCGTCGCCTCGCCGGGAGGCGCGAGTGGACAGAGCCCGGTCGCCGAGGGCGACGAGCACCGCAGGCAACAGCGTCAGCGACGCTGCCGCGGTGGCGACGACGGAGAGGATCATGCCGAGGGCCATGGCCCGAAAGACCATGACCGGGACGAGGAAGATGGCGGCCAGCGACAGCACGACCGTGAGCGCGGACAAGAAGACGGCCTTACCGGCGGTTGCGAGGGTGCCGGCGATGCCATCGAGGGCGTCCTTGCCCTCGGCCCGTTCCTCCCGGTAGCGGGACACGATGAACAGGCAGTAGTCGATGCCGACGGCAAGGCCGATCATCATGGAAAAGTTCATCGCCCACACCGACATCGGCGTCACCCCGGTCGCCAGGTGCAGCGCGGCGAACCCGACGGCGATGCCGGCCAGGGCGAGCAGCAGCGGGAGGCCGGCGGCGATCGCGGATCCGAACGCGATGAACAGCAGGACCATCGTCGGGAGACCCGAGAGGAGCTCGGCCTTGTGGAGCGCCCGCTCGTTCGAGGCGTTGAAGTCGTGCCACACCGCCCACTCCCCCGTCGCGTCGGCCTGCGCACCGGCTGGCAACGCCACCCGGTCGACGGTGGCCATGACCCGACCGGCGGCCGCCGGCAGCTGCGCGTCATCGGTCGCAGCGAGCCGCACCGGGATGAGCGCAGCGCGGCCGTCCCGCGAGACCAGACCCGCTTTCGCCGGGGCGGTCAACGGGTCGATCACCCCGGCCGAGCCGGGGCTGCCGCTCAGCGCGGTGACGAGTGCCCGGACCCCGGAAGGGTCCTCGGCGATGGGTGCGGCTTGGCGGTAGGCGACCACCGCCGCCTCCGCCCCCAGCTGCGGGAAGTCGCGGCGGATCTCGTCACGGACCCGTTGCGCGGTCGAGCCCTGCGCCTCCCACCCCGCACCGGACAGTGCGCCGGTCAGCGTCGCCGCCAGTGGTGCTGCGACGATGACGACGAGCGCCCACGCGAGGAGGATGCGCTTGGGGCGACGGCCGGCGAACCGGGCCACGCGGGCCAGCACGCCTTCTCGATGCGCTGGTGCGTCGGGCGCGGTGGTCGTAGCGGAGGGATCCTCGAGGAGGGTCATGTGATGGGGTCTCCTTCGGGTCAAGGCGCGACAGACCACGGGTCGGGGCGCGCCCAGAGGCGGAGTGGTCACCGGGCCTGGAGCCCGGTTTGGGACGCGTGGCCGGTCAGGCCAGCTTGGTGAACATCTTCTGCACGTCGGCGAGCTCGTAGCCTTCCGCGGCGGAGCGTTCCGGGTCCTGGATGCACCACGTCAGCCCGGCGGCGATCAGCACGAACCCGGCCTGCTCCAGCGCCTTGTTCGCGGCCGACATCTGCGTGACCACGTCACGGCAGTCGCGACCCTCGGTCAGCATCTGCTGGATGCCCTTGACCTGACCCTCGACCCGCCGCAAGCGGCGGATGACGTCGGACACGGTGTCCTCAGGAAGCTCCATGCCACCCACCCTACACATACCCCCGGGGGTAGTCAAGCGATACCCCCCGGGGTAGATGCAGCGGCTGCGCGTCGCCGTCGGTCAGGGGGTGGCTCCGGCGAGGTGGAAGGGCACGCTGATGCTGTTCGACACGAGGGTCAGGCCGGCGTTGGCCGCGGGGACCTTGTCGGGGGCGGTGCGGCGCGTGCGCCGCCGAGCAGGGAAACTGCCACTCGCCGCAGTGAGAACATCGCGGGCGTCGGCGCCCGCGCGAGGATGATGTGATGCGAAGGCTGGAGGGATGGGCGCCGTTGGCGTTGGCGCGGGCGACGTGGGGTGCGAGCAGACCATTGGCGGCGGTGTGGTGGGGACTGGTGCTTGCACGATCAGTGTTGCCGGCCGGCTTGACCCTCGGCCTTGGCGGTTTGGTAGCGGCCATTGCCGGCGGCCACGCCGTCACTGGTCCGCTCGTACTGGTTGGGGCATCGTTCGCGCTGCTCAGCATGTCGTCGCCGATTCACACCCAGGTTGGTTCGATCTTGGGCGATGCCACCTCTGGTTGGTTGCAGGCGGAGCTGACGCAGGCGTGTTCGGGTCCGTCGGGCATCAGCCACCTTGAGCGTCCCGGCCTTGCTGACGAGTTGGTGATGGCCCGCGACTTCGACCTTGGCATCACGGGACCGCCGCTGTCGGTTGCGCTTGGCTTCATCTCTGCCGGCCTGGTCGATGTCGGGGGAGGTGTCGCTCAAACGGTCGTGTTGGGTGTCGTGGTGTGGTGGGCGCCGTTCGTCATCGGCGGCGCGTGGCTGTCGACGCATTGGCTCCTGCGGGAGAGCTCGGTGTGGACGAGCCGCACCGACCCTGAGGTGATGAGCGAGCAACGTCACGCCGACTACGCGTACCGTCTCGCCGTTGAGGCCCACCCCGCGAAGGAGCTGCGGGTGTTCGGTCTCGGTGAATGGACTGTCGAACGGTTCGCGTCACGCCGCCGGCGCCTGGTCGACCTGCAGTGGAAAGCGATGCGGTTGCGCCAGCGTTCCCTGCTTGCGGTGTTCGCGGTGCTTGGTATCGCGCACGCGGTGGTGCTCGTCCCGCTGATCTCGTCCGCGATCGATGGCCACGTCAGCTTGGCCCGGCTCGTCGTCGCCGCCCAAGCGTTGTTGGGGGCCAGTGCCCTGGCGGTCGGCGGGTTCGCGTGGGCGCTCGAGGGTGCAGCCCAGCCCGTTCAGGTCGTCGAGCGACTCCGAGCCCGCATGGCGACAGAGGGAGCACTCGTCGACGTTGTCGACGCACCGTCGGTCGCCGCGACCGGCCTACCGGTCTCCGAGATCCGGTTCCGTGACGTCGGTTTCACGTACCCGAGCGGTGGAGCACCCGTCTACACCAACCTCGAGCTGACCATCCCTGCTGGGCGTTCGCTCGCCATCGTGGGCCGCAACGGTGTCGGTAAGACCACGCTCGTGAAGCTCCTGTGCCGCTTGTATGACCCCACCTCGGGGGCGATCACCATCGACGGACACGACCTCCGGTCATTCGACGTTGAAGCGTGGCGTGAGCGGGTCACCGTGGTGTTCCAAGACTTCGTGCGCTTCGAGCTGTCCCTGCGCCGCAACGTCGTTCTCGACGACGCGGCCATCGAAGACGTTGAGCTGGAACGCCTGCTCAAGGTCGCGGGAGCTGACGGGCTCGCCGGATTGGATCAGCCGCTGTCCAAGGCGCAGCCGGGCGGCACCGACCTGTCGGGCGGTCAGTGGCAGCGGGTCGCCCTGGCCCGCGCCCTCGCCGCCGTGCACCTGGGCGCAGGCGTGGTGATCCTGGACGAGCCGACCGCCCAGCTCGACGTGCGCGGTGAATCGGAGATCTTCGAACGCGTGCTGGCCGCCACCGCCGGCTGCACCACCATCCTCATCTCACATCGGTTCTCGACCGTGCGCCACGCCGACTGCATCGTCGTGATCGAGGACGGCGTCGTCGTCGAGCAGGGTTCACACGACGACCTCATCGCCGCCGGCGGCCGCTACAAGACGATGTTCGAGCTCCAAGCATCCCGATTCACCGACGCCGACACCGACGACTCCAACGACAGTGACGCGGATGCCGATGACGCAGCGGAGGTGCTGTCATGAGCAGCGACGCCCTCACCGCTCTCCCGGGACAGCGCCGCGCCCTGTTCCACATCTTGCGGCTCGGTTTCCGCCTAGAGCCGACGCTGCTGTGGATCTCGTTCGGTGCCGCAGTCGCCGGAGCCGTGCCCGACGCGCTGGTCGCACTGTGGCTTGGCCTCATCGCCAAAGGCCTGGCCACTCCCAGCCAGCCGGATCGCAGCTTGCTCGTCATTGCCGGCTGTGGCATGGCGTTCTCGTGTGTCGGCGGATGGGTGCTCCGCAACGGCAGCGACCGGCTGCATCAACGGTTCCGTCAACGCCTCGCCGTCGGACTCGAAACCCATGTCGCTCGACTCCAGGCCACCACCGTCGGCATCGAGCAGCACGAACGCTCCGAAGTGCTCGACCGGCTCGCCATGCTCCGCGACCAGGTCTTCACCCTCGACCACATCTTCTTGTCGGTGTTCGGCACGTTCGGCATCGCGATCCGCCTCATCGTCGTGATGGGCGTCCTCGCCTCGGTCCACCCAGCCATGTTCCTCCTCGGCTTCGCCGCGCTCCCACCCGTCATCGTCGCCGCGGGAGTCGGCCGTCGGGTATCTGGCGTCTGGGAGGGCGAGGCCGCCAACCGTCGACTCGCCCGCCACCTGTTCGTCCTCGGCACCGAAGCAACCTCCGCGAAAGAGCTGCGAACCGCCGGCGCGACCCGAACCGTCGCCACCGAACGGACCGCAGCATGGGATGCCTTCCAGAGACCGGTGCGACGCATTCGCATCCGGTCTGGCCTCGCCCAGACCGCCGCGTGGTCGGTGTTCGCCACTGCGTTCGTCGCTACCGTCGCCGTCGTCGCCCACGGTTCACACGACGGCTCCGCCGCCCTCATCGTCGTAGCAGCCGGCGCCAGGCTCACCGCCTACATCGGACTCGCAGCCACCGAGATCAACACCTGGGGCTTCTTCATCCAGGGCTCACAGCGACTCGTCTGGCTGGAGGAGCTCGTCGAACGCGGGCGCCGCAACGCGGACGGCACCCCACCCACCCGACTCAACGATGGCATCACCCTCAACGACATCTCGTTCTCCTACCCAGGCATCAACCAACCGCTGGTCCTCGAACACGTGAACCTGCGACTGCCGGCCGGTTCTATCGTGGCCATCGTCGGCGAGAACGGGGCCGGCAAGTCCACCCTCGTCAAGCTCCTCGCCAAGCTCTACGAACCAACCAGCGGCCACATCCTCATCGACGGCATCGACCTCGCAA
>JAYUDU010000157.1:0-5730 GCA_043739605.1 Acidimicrobiales bacterium
CTCTTTGGGACCGGCATCGCGTTTGCGCGACACGCCACGCTGACCTGCGTGTCGGGTGACGTCGGATCGCAACGGCCTACCGTGCCCGACTTGTCGGCGCCCGCGGATCCAACACTGCTCGCTCCCCCGTCGACCAACCCGGCGACCAACCGGCCGAACACCCCCGCACCCGCCGATGCCCAGGGCGTGCGGGTCGTCACGACTGCGCTGTTCGTCGACATCGTCGGTTCCACCGAACGCGCCGCTGAGCTGGGCGACGCCCGCTGGCGGAATCTCCTCGACCAGCACGAGGCGATCATCGACGCAGAGCTCGCCGCAGCCGGCGGTCAGGAGTTCTTCACCAGGGGCGACGAGGTCGTCGCCGGCTTCGACGCGCCGGCGCAGGCCGTGGCGTGCGCCAGGTCCATCCGCGCCGGCGCCCGCACGCTTGACCTTGAGGTGAGGATCGGGCTCCACGTCGGCGAGGTCCATCGCCGCGGCACGGACGTGAGCGGCATCGCACTCCACATCGGTCAGCGGGTCGCCGGCCTGGCGGCGCCCGGCGAGATCCTCGTGTCCTCCACCGTCAAGGACATGGTGGCCGGAGCCGGCATCGACTTCGAAGATCGGGGAGTCTTCGAGCTGAAGGGTGTCCCCGGGGCCTGGAACCTGTTCGCAGTCGCAGACTGAGCTTGTACCCCTCCGCGTCAGGTGACGGTGATCGCGAGGAACATGCCAGCGTGGAAGTGTCCCGCGATGTTGCACACCAACAGGTAGGTGCCGGGAGCGGACAGATCGACATCCCGCGTCTGGGTTCCGCCGGGGTCGATGTTCTCGCCATCACTCACCTTGTTCACGCCGGGGGCTTCCTCATCGACGTTGCCCTCCTTCATCGGAAGTGCCGACGCCGCGGTCTCGGTGTGGAACAGCAACACCTCGTGCGCGACGACGCCGTTGTTCGTGAAGGCGAAGCTGTAGCGGCCTGAGGCGAGAGCCGTGCTGGAGGCCGTCACCGTGAACTCGCCGAGCGCGACGTTCACTGCACGGATCGGAGCCGCCGTGGTCGGCGCCGCGGCGGTCGATGTGGTTGTGGATGGCGTCGACGCCACGGGCGTGCCGCCGCCGCATCCCACCAATCCAACGGCAGCGAACGCGACGCCGCCGATGACGACACTCCAGAGAGACTTCTTCATGATTGACCTCCTGGTACGAGAGAGCAGCGATGTCTCTCTCCCCCCATGATCAACCGGGACGGGTCCACGGATGCAGGGCACCATGTCATCGCCGGCAGGGACGTTCGACTCAACCTGGGGACCGACGTTCGGCGGGTCCTCCCACCGGGGAGCCGATGGCTCGCCAGACGGGCCTGAGGTCGCGGCGGCGAGGAGGGTCCCCGCTCGGCGCACCGAGCGATGCAGCGCTACCAGACCGCCCTGACGACAAGCACGACGACGACGAGCACCAAGGTCACCACCAGCACCAGCGTCCCGATGAGCGCACACGCCATCGCCACAAGCACACCGACCGATCGACGTCGGCTGCGGGCGGCATCAACCAGGTCGGCATCGAGCAGGCGGAGGTTGCGGGTGTTCGCCTTCCACATGAAGTCGAAGGCATCGCCAGCGATGGGCACCGAACCCACGGTGGCCTCCAACAAGAGGTTGGCCGCCATGCGCACGAGCACTGCGACCGACGCTCCTTGCCTCGCGCCGCGCAGCACCAGCAGCGATCCGAGGAGCAAGCCTGCGTAGTCGCCGATGACGGGCACCAGCCCGACGATGGGCTCGATGCCAAAGCGCAACCTGGTTCCTGGGACTGCGAACGCCTCGTCGAGAACGTGCGCGAGGGCGCGGTTCTTCTGGCGCTCTGCGACGACGTCGCGCATGGCTCCCGCGGGCTCAGCCAGCCGGGGATCGGGGTGGGGGCGGGGGTGGAGGTGGGGTCGGGTAGGACGGCGGCGGGGCGCTCTGCATCGGCGGCGGCGGCGGCGGCGCGCTCGCAGGCGGCACTGCGCCCGGCGTGGACGAGTACTGCCCCGGCGCGGGCGGGTAGTTGAGAGGAGTCGGGGCGCCGGTCGGGGCTGCATACGTTCCGGGGGTTCCCGGCGGCGGCGGCGGTGGGCTGTAAGCGCCAGGCGTCGCCATCGGAGCAGCGACGGGCCCCGGCGGGCCAGCCGTCGGCACCGGCACGTAGGCGATGACGTGCCCCAGCGCCTCGTGGGCCTTCAGCCGCTCTGTGATGGCCGCGACCTCGCCATCCTGGCCTGGTCCCGCCCGACCCACCATCTCAAGATACGCGAGCGTCCCCAGCGCCTTCAGGTCGGTGTCGAGGCTCGGCGCACCGCCGGAACTTGAGCCGACGGCGTTGTTGATCGAGTCGCCGGCCTTGTCGGCCAGTTGGCGCGCCTTGTCCATGAAGCCCATGGCGGCACCGTAGCAACGCGGTCACGTCGCAACGAGCACGCCCTCCCGCAACCCTGACCGCGGCGGCGTGCGCGAGCGCCGAGGCATAGCGTGGCCGGGATGGGGATGGCCGACAGCTCAGGGTTGCATCGAGCCAGGACGATGGTCGTCTTCACCGCAAGCATCGCAGCGCTCCAGGTGCTGGCCGGGCTCGGCGGCATCGCCGCGATCTCGCGCCGCGCCACCTCGCCCTCGCAGTCCGCCATCGCCGCCAGCCGCGCCTCCGCGGCCCGTGCGAGGGCCGCGAAGCCGGCGCCATCGTCCGACGCAGCTTCCCAGTCGATCGTTACCTCGATCTCGGCGTTCGTTTCCAAGGCCCGCAACCTTCCGTTCGCCGCGGCCGTGCCCAGCGTGTTCCTGGACGACGCCGCGTTCGAGGCGCAGCTGCGGGCCGGAGCCGACGGAGACGCACCGAAGCTGACCGAGGCCCAGGCCACCAGCGCAGCCGCCATCCGCGTCGGCTTCCTCTCTGCCATCGGCTACGTCAACGGCGGCTATGACCCCCGCTCTGCGGCAGCATCCGCGACCAGGACGTCGCACGTGCTTGGCTTCTACGACCCGAAGGCGCACCGGCTCTTCGTGCGGGGGCAGCCGAAGAGCCCCGGCGCCAGGGTCACGCTTGCTCACGAGCTGACCCATGCGCTGCAAGACCAGAGCTTCGGCCTCGACAGGCCAGAGCTGGAGAGCCGCGACGACCAGTCGTCGTTCGGCTTGCGCGCGCTGGCCGAAGGGGACGCGAGGCGCGTCGAGAAGCTCTACCTGGCAACGCTGTCACCTGCGGAGCAGGCGGAGGCAGAACGGTCATCGACGGCAGACGCGCCTGCGTTGGCCGCGGGGACCGATCCGGCCACGCAAGGCCTCGCCCTCGAGCTGCTGCAGGAGGCGCCGTACATCTTCGGCGAGGAGCTCGTCCGGGCGCTTCTGTCAGCCGGCGGCCAGCCGATCCTCGACGCCGCGTTCGCCGACCCGCCGCGCTCCAGCGAGCAGGTGCTCCACGCCGACAAGCTGCTGACCCGCGACGGCGGCCGCGCCGTCGGGACGCCGTCGGCGCAGGGCGCCACGATCGACGACGGAGCGTTCGGGGAGCTCGCGCTCGCCGCGATGCTGGGCGGCGCCATCGGCTTCGACGCCGCTCGTCACGCGATCGCAGGCTGGGGCGGCGATCACTACGCGGCGTGGAAGAGCGGTGCAAACGTCTGCGTCCGCGTCGCCGTTCGCATGGACGACCCGCGGCTGAACCAGAAGGTCGCGACTGCGTTCACGGCCTTCGCGGCCTGGCACGGCAACGCCACGGCCAACACCGGCGGCACGCCCGGCGTCACGACGTGCGGCGCCTCCGCACACCCGAGCCACCTGCTCGATCACTGACCCCGGCGTCGTGCGGCCGGGCCGCGGTCGGCCCACCCGGCGTGGTCAGTACGCCCGCGCCAGGAACGCGACGAGGTCGTCCTCGCGCTGCGAGAGCGGCAGGGACCCGTCGGCTCGCTGCAAGCACCGGACGGTGACCCCGTCACCGAGCTTGCCTGCCCCATCGGCGTCGCGAACGACACCCCACGGCACCTTCGCAACACCAGCGCGCGCGGCCTCCATCGCATCCGCGAGCGTCTCGACCGGAACGATCGCACTCTCGAGTGCCATGGTGGCCTCGTGCAAAAGGTCGACCTGGGCGAGCTCCAACGCCGTGAGCACGGCCTCGACAACAGACCCGAGCGGGACCGCGTCTTTGGTGCCACCGACGCGGCGGGCGACGGTGACGTTGCCTTCGGCGAGGTCACGGGGGCCTACCTCGACGCGCACCGGTGCTCCCTTCAGCGCCCAGTCGGTGGCCCGGCGACCGAAGCTCGTTGCGGTCTTGTCGTCGAGCTCGACCCGCACCCCAGCCGCGCCGAGAGCGTCACGCAAGCGCACGCACTCGGCCAGCACGGCTTCGTCGTCGCGGACGGCCATGACGACCACCTGAGTCGGCGCCATGGACGGGGGAACGCGCAGACCATCATCGTCGCCATGCACCATGATGAGCGCGCCGATCGAACGCGTCGTGAAGCCCCATGAGGTCTGCCAGACGTGTTGCATCTGGCTGGTCTTGGGGTCCTGAAACGAGGTGTCGAACGCCTTCGCGAAGTTCTGGCCAAGATCGTGGCTGGTGCACAGCTGCAGTGCCTTGCCGTCACGCATGACGCCTTCGCAGGTGAACGTGGCGTCGGCGCCCGCGAACTTCTCTCGGTCGGTCTTACGGCCGACGATGTGAGGAATGCACATCAGCGTCCGCAAGGTGTCGGTGTATACGTCATTGAGGATCCGAACGGCATACGCGTGTGCCTCCTCTTGAGAAACGTGGCAGGTGTGGCCCTCCTGCCAGAGGAACTCTGTCGTGCGGAGGAACAGCCGCGGCCGCAGCTCCCACCGCACGACGTTGGCCCACTGGTTGATGAGCAGCGGGAGGTCGCGATGGCTCTGCACCCACTTCGAGAAGTAGGTGTTGATGATGGTCTCTGAGGTGGGTCGCACGACCGCGGGCTCCGCGAGGACCTCGCCACCGCCGATGGTGACGATGGCCAGCTCTGGCGCGAACCCCTCGACGTGGTCAGCTTCCTTCTTGAGGTAGCTCTCCGGGATGAACAGCGGGAAGTACGCGTTCTTCGCCCCCGCCGCCTTGATGCGGAGATCCAGCGCTGCTTGCACCGCCTCCCACATCGCATAGCCGTATGGCTTGATGACCATCGTGCCGCGCACCGGACCGTTCTCGGCCAGGTCGGCCTTGGCGACGACGTCCTGGTACCACCGGGGGAAGTCGTCGGCTTGGGGGGTCAGCACCTTCGCCATAGCGGCGAACCTAGGCGCGCCCACGCAGGCGAGCGGGATGTTGCTGTGGCTAGCTGACCGAGAGCTGCATGAAGAAGTCGTTGCCCTTGTCGTCGACGACGATGAAGGCGGGGAAGTTCTTCACCTCGATGCGCCACACCGCCTCCATGCCAAGCTCTGGGTACTCAAGCACCTCGACCTTGGTGATGCAGTCCTGCGCAAGACTCGCGGCGGGGCCGCCGATGCTTCCCAGGTAGAACCCGCCGTAGGTCCGGCACGCCTCGGTGACGGCTTTCGAACGGTTGCCCTTGGCCAGGCTGATGAAGCTGCCGCCGTTGGCCATGAGGTCGGAGACGTAGCTGTCCATCCGACCAGCCGTCGTCGGGCCAAAGCTGCCAGATGCCATGCCGTCGGGCGTCTTGGCGGGGCCTGCGTAGTACACGAGGTTGTCTTTCAAGTACTGCGGCAGACCCTCCCCCGCGGCGAG
>JAYUDU010000158.1:0-2133 GCA_043739605.1 Acidimicrobiales bacterium
GACCTTCTACGACCTCGTCGTCGAGGTCGCGCTCATCCGCCCGGGGCCCATCCAGGGCGGCTCTGTGCACCCCTACATCCGCCGCCGCAACGGCCTAGAGCCCGTCACCTACCTGCACCCGTTGCTGGAGAAGAGCCTGGCCAAGACGCTCGGCGTGCCGCTGTTCCAGGAGCAGCTGATGCAGATGGCCATCGACGTCGCCGGCTTCACCGGCGCCGAGGCCGACACGCTGCGCCAGGCCATGGGCTCCAAGCGATCGACGCAGCGCATGCAGCGGCTGCGCGGACGGTTCTTCGAGGGCACCGACCGCAACGAGATCGAGCGGCCCATCGCCGAGCAGATCTTCGACAAGCTCGCCGCCTTCGCCAACTTCGGCTTTCCCGAGTCGCACTCGGTGTCGTTCGCCTACCTCGTGTACTCGTCCTCGTGGCTGAAGCTGTACCACCCTGCAGCGTTCTGCGCGGCCCTGCTCAACGCCCAGCCGATGGGGTTCTGGTCACCCCAGACCATCTGTGCCGATGCCCGCCGACACGGCATCACCATCCGTCCGGTCGACCTCGCGGCCAGCGGCTCGGGGTGCACGCTCGAGCCCGACGAGGGGTCAACCGGCGGGTTCGCAGTGCGGCTCGGGCTGGCCGAGGTGCGGGCGCTCAGCGATGACGTGGCCGACCGCATCGTCGCCGAGCGCACGGCCAACGGGGCCTACGAGACGATGGAGGATCTCGCCCGCCGCGCTCAGGTTGGGCTGCCCGCCTTGGAGGCACTGGCCACCGCGGGGGCGTTCCGCGCGTCGCTCGGGCTCGGTCGTCGAGAGGCGCTGTGGGCGGCCGGCGCGGTGGCCGAGGCGGCGGCGGGCGGGCGACTGCCGGGGCTGGTCATCGGTACCGACGCGCCGATGCTGCCGGGTATGGACGAGGTGGAGGAGGTGGCCGCCGATCTGTGGGCCACCGGGGTCGGGCGGTCACCGCTCGAGCTGCACCGCTCGTGGCTGGCGGAGGCCGGCGCGGTCACGTCGCAGGACCTCACCGATGTCGAGCGGCTGCCGCATGGCACGCGCGTGCTCGTCGCCGGCATCGTCACCCATCGGCAGCGCCCGGCCACCGCAGGCGGGACGACGTTCCTCAACCTTGAGGACGAGACCGGCCTCGTCAACGTCATCTGCTCCAAGGGCTGCTGGGCCGCCCATCGCCGCATCGCCACCGGCGCCCCGGCCCTCGTCATCCGCGGCCGCCTCGAGCGCGTCGCCGGCTTCAACCACGGCGTCGTCAACGTCATCGCCGGCCGCATCGACCGCCTCGACCTCTCCCTGGCCGTCCCCAAGAGCCGCGACTTCCGCTGATCGTCTGGCGGACGCTTCCCCCACTCTCACCGGCTCGCTCGGATCGACTCGCTCAGATCGCCCACGCCGGTAGACGTCTCCCCGCAAGCCGGCTCGTTCGCACCGATTCGCTCGGATCGCGCCCGCCCGTGAACATCTCCCCAGCGACCCGGCGCGCCAACCTTCACCGCCGCAGTGAAGGCCGACCTCCTGACGGAGCTGGCAGCCCAGGCACCGGCCGACCGCCCGACCCAGGTCTGCCATCAGTCGTTGCCTGCTACATCAGAACCCTCCTCGGTCGGGTCCGACGAGGACGGGGTACAGGTCACCGCCGCCCCTGGCGCCCTCCACCGCTTCCGCGTGGTCGGAACGAACCTCCACCGATCCGCGGCTTGATGGCGGCTGCATTGGTGGAGGTTGGGGAGGACCGTGCCAGAACGGTGGAGGTTCAGCTGGCGACGCGCAGCGCTGAGTGGCGGAGGAGCGCTCGCAGCTCGACACGCACCTCATCGACGTGATGGACGAGGTCGTCGTAGGTGAACGCGGCATGGCGTTGACCGGCGGCTGCGACGGCGCGCGTGTGCTTGTGGTCGGTCTCGAATGCAGTGAGGCGGGTGTGCCACCGCCGGCCGTCGGCCTCCAGGCGCAGCCCATGGTCGGGGAGGTACAGGTCAGAGCGGCCGCCTCCGGGCCGCGGTGCCTGGACCTCGACGCGACCGGCGCCGCCGACGATCGCGACCTCCCGTAGCAGTCGAGATTCGAGCTCGCTCTCGGTGGGAACGAAGCCCGGACCGCGCTCCTCGATCAGCCGGCCG
>JAYUDU010000159.1:0-2129 GCA_043739605.1 Acidimicrobiales bacterium
GTTACGAAGTCGCCAGAACCGAGCCGTCGCGTCGCCTCCGTGAGCTGAACGACCGGCGTCGAGAGGCGCCGAGCGAGCAGCACCGCCACCGCACCGCCCAGGGCCGTCACCATGAGACCGATGGCTGCGGTGCTGGCCAGTGCCGCTTCGACGCGCCGCTCGACGGTAGCCGAGGGTGCGGCAGCTCGAACGATGGCGACGACCTGCTCGCCGGCCGCAATCGGCGCGGCCACGATCAGCTCGTCGCCAACCGTGCCGTCGCTCGGCACGCCGCGGCCGGCCGCCATCACCACGCGATCCGCTGTCGCCGGCCCCGGTCCGAAGAGTCGTTCGCCGCTCGGTGCGTACAGGGTGAGGGTCGTTCCGGGATCCGGCGTGGGGAGGTCCGGCGGATCGCCGTCGCCGCCGATTGGAACGGGTACCTCGATCGCGGCTCTGCTCGCCTCCCGCTGGAGTCGAAGCACGGCCTGCTCGCGCGTCAGCCGCGCGAACACGAAGCCGAGCGGCAGTCCAAAGGCGAGGACGGTGAGGATCGTCACCGTCAGGAGGGTCCCGAGGACGTGGCGCCTCATGGGGCGAGATCGTCCATGCGGTAGCCGACGCCCCTGATGGTGGTGATGGCGTCGCCGCTGGTGCCGAGCTTGCGCCGCAGCGAGGAGATGGTCATGTCGAGCGTCTTGGTCGAGCCGAACCAGTGCTCGTCCCAAACGTCGGCCATGAGTCGCTCCCTGGTGACGACGATGCCAAGCGTCGCCACGAGCCTCGCCAAGAGGTCGAACTCCTTCACGCGCAGCTCGATCTCCACGCCGTTCACGGTGACGCGGCGCGCCGCAGGGTCGAAGCACATCGCCCCAACCGACACCGGTCCGCCGGTCGCCTCGAACCTGCGAAGGTTCGCTCGGACCCGGGCGAGCAGCTCCGCGAGCCGGAACGGCTTCGCGATGTGATCGTCTGCGCCTGCGTCGAGGGCCAGCACGACATCCATCTCATCTGCCCGCGCCGTGACGACGAGGATTGCCGCGGCGGGCAGACGGGCGCGAAGCACGCGACACAGATCGATGCCGTCGCCGTCTGGCAGGCCAAGGTCGAGGAGCACGACCTGAGGAGGCGTGTCGGCGGCGCGGATGGCTTCTGCACACGACGCAGCCAGCGTGGCGTCGATCCCGGCCGCGGTGAGTGCGCCAAGCAGCCCCGGCCCGATCATCGGGTCGTCTTCCACGATGAGAAGGGTCGGCATCGGCTTCATTGTGGCGTCAACGCGGCTGCGCTTGGCGCGAGAGCGCGCCGCACGCGAAACAACCACCTTGATGGGACGAAGGTTTTGCTTGCCTTTGAGGTGATGGAGAGCAACCTTTGGCCGGGCGCGCTCTACGGTCATCATCATGATCACTCGTGTCCTCCCCGCCCTCGGTGTCGCAGTCGCTGCCAGCCTCGTGGGCGTGGGGTGCGCTTCGTCGCCGGTGCGCAAGGTCGCAGCCTCCATCCCAACGACCCTCCCCGCGGTCGATCCCAACGCACCGGAGACGAACGATCCCGGCGACATCCCCGACAACCAGATCTTCGTGGCGTACAGCCCTCCCGGAGCTGGCTACTCGGTGAAGGTCCCAGAGGGGTGGGGGCGCTCGATCGAAGGCTCGGCCGTCGTGTTCACCGACAAGTTCAACAGCGTCCGGATGGAGGCCGTCGCGGTGGCGACGGCTCCGACGGTCGACTCCGCGACGACGGTCGAGGTGCCCATCATCCAAAAGGCTGCGAAGGCGTTTGCGCTCGGGAAGGTGCGCTCCGTGACGAGGAAGGGCGGACCGGGGGTGCTCGTCACCTACGAAGCGAACTCGGCGCCCAACGCCGTGACGGGAAAGAGCATCCGGCTGGCCGTCGAACGCTACGAGTTCTGGAAGAACGGCGAGGAGGTCATCCTCACGCTGTCTGGTGCGACGGGAGCAGACAACGTCGATCCGTGGAAGGCCGTCACGGATGGCTTCTCGTGGACGGCATGACGGCACCGGCGATCGAGGCTGTCGGGCTGCACCGCTTCTTCCACATCGGGGACGACGAGACCGCCGCACTCAGAGACGTGGCCGTCGAGGTCGCGTCCGGTGAGATGGTCGCCGTCGTCGGACCGTCCGGGT
>JAYUDU010000160.1:0-2125 GCA_043739605.1 Acidimicrobiales bacterium
CCGAGGTCCGAACGTTCCTCGACTATTGCGCTGCGATCGTCACGGCATCGGCCGAACGTGAGGAGGATCTGCGTGCCGACCTTGCGCTGGCTCGGGCCACCCTCGCCGACCCGCGCATCGACGAGGACGTCATCGTCGACGCGCTCGGCGACCAGGCCGCGACCATCCTCAAAGCTGCTCGCGACGCCGCAGCCGACCTGCGGCTGAAGGCGGACGACCACGCGGCCGTGGCCCTCGCAGCAGCACACGACGGGGCACAGCGGGTCCGGTCAGATGCGCGGATCGAAGCAGATCGGGTCACCAACGAGGCAGAGAGCTTGCTCGCGATTCGGACTGCGGAAGCCGATTCCGCCGCGGCGGACATCCTCGCCGCTGCGGCGGCTAACGCCGAACGCAGCCAGGCGGAAGGTCTCGAACAGGCGAGGGCGATGGTCGCCGAGGCTCGGGCGGTGCGAGAGCGCATCCTCACCGACCTTGCCCGTCGTCGGCGCGACGGGCTCGCGCAGCTCGACGCTCTTCGCGTCGGGAGAGACCACCTCCTCGATGCGTACGGCACGGTGCGCGACACGCTTGACACAGCAACCGACGCGCTCGTCACCGCAGAAGCGTCGGCTCGAGCTGAGGCGGAGCAGCTGCTAGCGCGGGCGGTCGCGCTTCCGCTTGCGGCCAACCGGGCCGACCTCGATCGGTTGGTCGTTGAAGCGGGCGCGTCGCCGGTGTTCATCGAGTCGTCGGTGTTCGTCGTCGCGTCCGGGCCAGCCACGTCACACACCGCGCCCGAGCCCGTCGTGCTGGTTCCCGACGACGCCTTCGGCGACGACGCTTTTGGCGACGACGCTGTTGTTGGTTCGGCTGTAGGTGGCGACGGCATGCCGTTGGTGGGGCCAGACCCCATCGACACCGGCGAGCCGTCTGGCCCGTACGCCGACATCGTCCCGCTCATCACGCGTGCCCAGCAAGCAGCCGCCCGCGCCGAGGCCGCAGCCGCAGAGGCCGCGGACGCCGCAGCATCGGGCCCGGTCGAACCCGACCCGGCCGCGGAGGCACAGGCCATGGCGTTGCCCGTCACCTCCGAGGTTCCGATCATCGCCGCGACCGGCACCGACAACGTCGCCCCGAGTGGTCGCTCCAGTCTCCGCAACCGCCTGCGTGGGCGCATGGCTGACGCGCCGGCGGTGCGTGCAGAGGAGAGTCGGCTCGCCCAGATGCACCTGCTGACGCGGCCGCGCCACGGGGACCAGACGGAGATGACCCCCGTGGAGGACCGGATGACGGTCGTCGAGCCGCCGAGCTCGTTCGAATCGGTGCGGGTGCTGCCACCGACCATTGGTCGTGTCGGTGGCTCCTCCGGGGGGGCGCCTTCGGATCGGATCGATGGCCGCGAGCCCGACGCCGAGATTGTGGAGATTGTTGAGCTTGTCGACGAAGGCGCGACGGATCCGTCGGTCGAAACATCGCCCGAGTTCTCGCACCTGCCAGAGGCCGAGCCCCGGACAGAGCGCAAGTGGTTGAGCGACGAGGCTGCCGCCGCCACCGACGCCGCTGCTCCGACCGTGGCCACCGCGGCCGCGGACGTCCCGGTTGCAGCTGGGTTCGAGGCGGCTCATGCGGCTCACGCGGTGGAGGACGAGGCCGTGGCATCGGCTGTGGCGACGGGCGAGGGCACCTCGACCATGGCGGCCGCAGATCTGCACGCAGAGAACGTCCGTCGTACCAAGGACGCCGTGACGTCACTGTTCGCCCGGCTCAAGGCCGACGAGCCAGAACCCGATGCACCCGCGGTGACACCTCCGGCCGCGCCACCGGCCCCAACCAAGGCTGAGGTCGAGGTGGAGATCGCCGCCACCGTGCTGGCCGAGACGGACGCGGACGCGGTCGCGGTCACCGTTGACGTCGTGTCAGTGGCCCAGACGACGCCCGCAGGGCCCCTCATCCCCTGCGACGACGAGGCGCTCCTGGCGCGGCGTGACGCGGTGCTCGACCCGCTCCAGGTGGCCCTGTCGCGCAAGCTCAAGCGCGTGCTGCAAGACACCCAAAGTGCGGTGCTCGACGGACTCCGCGCGAAGAACGTCGAGGGCCTGGCGTTGTTGAGCCAGGTCGAGGATCTCCTCGTTCCATTCAGAGC
>JAYUDU010000161.1:0-2123 GCA_043739605.1 Acidimicrobiales bacterium
GTGACCGAGCCAGCCGGAACCGACGTCCGTGCCGCTGAGCCCTTCAGGTACACCGCCCGCAGCAGGTCCGGCCGGGCCACAAGGTCGGCGGCCGTGCCATCGAAGCGCATCGCGCCCTTTTCCATGAAGTACGCGTGCTCGACGAGCGAGAGTGCCACGTTGACCGACTGCTCCACAAGGACGATCGACGTGCCGGACTCATTGATGCGACGAACCATCTGCAAGAGCTCGGCAACGATGATCGGCGCCAAGCCGAGCGAGAGCTCGTCGATGAGGAGAAGACGGGGTTGAAGGATGAGCGCCTTCGTGAGTGCAAGCATCTGCTGCTCGCCGCCCGACAACACCTGCGCGGTGGCGTTGCGCCGCTCTGCGAGCCCAGGAAACGCTTCGAAGCCTGCATCGATGCCGGCCTTGATCGCCGCGGTGTCGCGGCCTTTGGAAAAGCCGAACATGCGGAGGTTCTCGGCGACGGAGAGGGGCCCAAACACCGCCCGGCCGCCAGGGATCTGCGTGATCCCAAGATCGACCCTCGATGGTGGTGCCATGTAGGTGATGTCGTCGCCATCGAACCGGACGGTGCCAGATGCGGGCAGGCCAAGCCCCGAGATGACCTTGAGGAGGGTTGACTTCCCAGCGCCGTTGGTGCCGAGAAGCGCCACCATCTCACCGTCCGCGACGGTGAGGTCGACATCGAACAGCACCTGTACCCGGCCGTAGGCAAAGTCGATGCCCGTGCAGGAGAGCATCGGGACCGTGCGCCCGGCGCGCTTGGCGACGGCGAGCGTCTCTGCCTCGATGAGTCCGATGCATGTCCGGTCGAGATCGGCAGTTGCGCTTCGGCGGGCCGGTCCGGCCCGCGCCGCAGCGATCGCAACGGCGACCGCGCAGACGATGAGCGCGGCGCCTGGTCCCTGACGTTTCTCAAGGGCAGAAGACGCCGCGAACCCGAGCGCGGTCCCCGTAGCCCCCGCCGCGACGAGCAGACCGGTGGCGTGGGTGCGAAGCGCGGTTGGTACACAACCGATGACGACGGCGACGAGGACGACCTCCGCGACTGCGATCGCGGCCAACGAGTACGCGACGGCGGCTGCACTCAACTCGGCGATCGGCGCAAGTCCAGCGACGGCCAATCCGACTGCGGCGAGGCCGAGGCTGATCGCGGCGGTACGACACAGCTTGCCCGGGTCGCGGCGCCAACGCACATCGAGACCCGGAGCGAGGACGATGAGCGCGAGCAGCCCCACCCCTGGCGTCGCGACGAGGATCGCGGGGGTCTGGATGCTGCCAGAGCCAAGCCGGCCCGCCGCGAAGTCGCGCTCCATCCGGGCGACGAGCGCTGCGAACGCAGGTGCCCACCCAACGCCAGCGCCACCCGTCGCCCACAGCGCCGCAACAAACGTTGGCAACCCGGCGAGCCGGCGTGCGGCGTCGCCGAGCCGTAGGGGCCGGCCTACCGACGATGCACCATCGAGAGGCGGCGCGGCCGCGGCAGCCGCCGGACGCAATCCAGCCGCGATCTCGACGTTTACGCGGACTGCATGGTCGTCGTCGTGCCCCCGCCCTGCGAGCATCGCCCCCGGGAGCGCGCATGCGGCGAGGGTCGCGGCCGAACCGGCCAGCGCGAGGCTGACGGTGAGATTCCGCTCGATGGCGACGGCCACCATCGCGGCGCCACCGGACAGACCGATGAGCCCGCCAGCCGACACGGTCGCCAACGAGCGCACGCGGTGAGTCGGAGCAGCGTGCTGTGCGACGAGCGGCAGGAGCACCGCGACGACCACAGCAGCCGCCACTGCGGCAACGGCGGCACACGCCAACGTTGTGAGGCCGGTGGAGAGGGCCGTCCCAAGCACGCCCGCCGCCGCGACCGCGGAGGTGACCGCCATGACAGCGCTCCGGCCGGCGCGCAGACGAGCGATCGCGCCAGAGATCGGGAACACCAGCACTGCGGCCGCCACCGCCGCGGCCGCGAGGGGCGTCGTCTGCAGCGCGCCGGAGTGCGCTGCCAGCGGGCCGGCGACCAGCAACGGGATGGCGGGGGACGCGAGGCCAGCGGCCAGTGACGCCGCCCCGATGACCGCGACCCGGTCCGTGCGGCCACCGTCGACCACGACGCCGCGTGG
>JAYUDU010000162.1:0-2116 GCA_043739605.1 Acidimicrobiales bacterium
TGAAGATGACCCAGATCGCGGCGTGAGGAGCGTCTTTCAACACGACGAGCCAGATCGGGAACCACGCGAGTGGAGACACCGGGCGAAGCAGCTGGACGAGTGGATTGACGGCTCGCCACACGGCCTTGATGGCACCCATGGCGAGCCCGAGGGGGATGCCGACGAGCGCAGCGCCACCAAATCCGAACGCCACCCGCGTGAGCGAACCGAACAGCTGGAGGCCGATGCCTTTGTCGTTCGGACCGCCGTCGTGGAACGGATGCGCGAGGAGTCCGGTGAGCTCGGTGGCCGTGGCGGCGGGCGAGGGCAGCGTCGAGACCTGACTGGCGGTGATGGCCCACGCCGCGCCAAAGGCGGCGAGGCCGACAACAGCCCACACCGCCCCGGACGCCGCGTCCCGAACGCCAGGCGGCATGCGTGGCGTGGCGACCACAGGAGGCGCGGTGATCGTACGGGTGGTGCGCGTTCCCAGGGTGGTCGGGCCCGCGGCGACGCCGCCAAGCTCTGCGAGGTCGGTGAGCTCGCCCAGGTCTGCGAGCTCTGCCATGTCTGCGATGGTCATGTGCGCTTGATCTCCTCATCGAGCTTGGCGGGGTCGAACGTGGTCTTGTCGAGCTGCACCTGGAACGGCGTCATGTCGTCGTCGGGGATGGCGACCTTGGCCTTGGCCGCCGCGAGCGGGTAGAGGTCCTTCAGGATGAGGCTGTCGACGAGGTTCTTCGGATTGGCGATGGGGTCCGTGACCAGGCCGAGACGCTGATATTGGGCGGCGAACCACAGCAGATGGCCGCTGCGGGGCAGGTTGACCTTGCCGTCGCGGAAGAACTGCATCTGGTTGCCGGTGAAGGTCTTGGTTCCGAGGCCGCCGCCGAGCTCGTAGATGCCAGCCAGGCGACCGGCGATCTCTGGAGCTGGAGCGTTGACGTACTGCGTTGCGCCGATGGTGTCGGCGGCCTTCACGCGGTTGGCCGGTTCATCCAGCCACTTCGAGGCACGCAGCACTGCGACCATCACGTCGACGAGCGCGTCCTTGTTGCCGTCAGCAAACGTCTTGTTGGTCAGGAGCGCCTTTTCGGTGTGGAACTCCCAGAGGTCCTGTGTCGCCAGATGGGTGAAGCCGATGTTCTGCTTGACGGCGACCGCGTTCCACGGCTCGCCGACGCAATAGCCCTGCACGTTGCCCGCCGTCATGTTGGCAACCATCTGCGGCGGTGGGACCGGGGCCACCTTGATGGTCTTGGCATCGACTCCGGCCGCGTGCAGCCAGTAGCGCAACCACAGATCGTGGGTGCCGCCGGGGAAGGTCATCGCCAGGGATGTCGATGCACCCTTCTTCTTGATGGCGTCACCCGCAGCCTTGGCGTCGCCATAGGCGATGCCCTTGAACTCGTTTGCCAACGTGATGGCCTGGCCGTTCTGGCTCAGTGCCATGGCGATGCGCAGGTCAGTGCTCTTGTTTCCACCCACGCCGGCAGCAACAGACAGCGGCAGCGAGAAGAGGCCATGCGCGGCATCGATCTGACCGTTCAGCAGCGCATCGCGCAGTGCCGGCCAGCTGGCCTGCTTCTCGACGGACACGTCCAGACCCATGTCATCGAAGTAGCCAAGCTCCTTGGCCATGATGACCGAAGCTGCATCGGTGAGCGCGATGAATCCGATCTTGACCTTTCGCTTGACGGCTGCGGTCGTCGAAGCACCTGTAGCCGGGGCGGTCGTCGTCGGTGCCGCAACCTTCTTATCGCTGCCACATGCGCCGAGCACCGCGGATGCAGCGGGGAGCGCGAGGGCCGAGCCGGCGACACGGAGGAACTGACGTCTGTCCATGAAGCCAAACCTACGGATGCGCGGATGCGGGGTCGTTTCCGTTGAGTGGCGGTTCATGGTCGGTTTGTCCACGGCCCCGCGCCGGCCCATCTCTGCGTTCCGAAACCGTCGCGTCACACCATGACACCAACCTGACGCCGCGGCGTCGCGATCGGCCACGCACTCAGCTCCCGGTCGTCAGTCGTCGGCCGTGACGAGCCGATAGCCCCGGCGGGGGATCGCTACGAGCGACGGCGCCAGTGGTCCCAGGCGACGCCGCAACCGTGAGACGGTCGCCTCCGCGGCGCGCTCC
>JAYUDU010000163.1:0-2116 GCA_043739605.1 Acidimicrobiales bacterium
CCGTCGCAGGCGGCGGACCGGTCGAGGGGCCCGGCTACTTCTTCCGGCCGACGATCCTGACGGGCGTCGTCGAAGGCACCCGCATCGTTGACGAGGAGCAGTTCGGGCCGGCGTTGCCGGTCATCCCCTACCGCGACCTTGACGACGCCGTCGCTCGTGCCAACGCCACGACGTTCGGCCTCTCCGGGTCGGTGTGGTCGGCGGATGCCGACCGCGCGGCCGGCGTGGCCGAGCGCCTCGAGTGCGGCACGGCGTGGGTCAACACCCACCTCGCCATGGCGCCCCACCAGCCCTTCGGCGGCAGCAAGTGGAGCGGCGTCGGCGTCGAGAACGGCACGTGGGGCCTCGCCGGCTTCACCGAGATCCAGGTGCAGCACCGCGCCAAGTAGGGGCGGCGGGTTCGCTACTCCGGGGGCAGGAGGCCCTCGAGGTCGTCGCCGGCATCGAGGTCGAGGACGGCCTCGAGGAGCGCTTCGAGCTGGGGCAGGTCCAACCGCTTGATCCGCTCCTCGAGTGAGACGTTTGTCTCGCCGAGGCGGTGGAGGACGACGCGCACAACGGCCCTTGCCACGACATCGTGGGAGGCGCGCTCGATGCGCTTGTCGACCAAGGGGCGGAGCTCGTTGTCGACAAGGTCCTCGTAAGGTGCTCATCGGGTACGTCTCCTTGACAGTCGTGAACATGATCGCGCGTCGCTGCGGGCTGGTCGGCGGCCGTGGGACACGCTCCGAAGGGTGCGCTGGGCCTACGGTCCGAGGACATGAAGCTCGACGTGATGGCTGCCGGCCTGTCCCTCCGTGCCACCCAGGACCTCACCCGGGACGCCGCCGCGGCGGGCGTCGATGGGCTCGTGATCACCGAGTCCGGTCGCACCGCCTACCTGCCGTGCGCGGCGGCGGCGCTGGCGGCGGACATCGACATCCTCACCGGCGTCGCCGTGGCCTTCCCCCGCAGCCCGATGGTCACGGCGTCGTTGGCGTGGGAGCTGGCCGAAGCGAGCGGTGGCCGGTTCCGGCTCGGGCTCGGCACCCAGGTCAAAGCGCACATCGAGCGCCGCTACGGCAGCGAGTTCTCCCACCCGGGACCTCGGATGAAGGAGTACGTGGGGGCGATCCGGGCCATCTTCAGGGCGTTCCGTGGCGAGCGGCTGGCCTTCGAGGGCGAGCACTGGAACCTGTCGCTGCTGCCGGCGATGTGGTCGCCCGGGGCCATCGACGTCGCCGACCCGCCGATCGACCTCGCGGCGGTGAACCCGTGGATGCTGCGGATGGCCGGCGAGGTGGCCGACGGCGTGCACGTCCACCCCCTCAACACGCCGACCTACCTGGCCGAGACGGTCGTGCCGAACGTCGCCGCCGGTGCGGCCGCTGCGGGCCGTTCCGCTGAAGACGTGCAGCTGATCATCCCGACCTTCGCGGCCCCGGGCGACACGCCCGACGAGGTGGCGCGGCTGCGGGAGATGGCTCGCATGCAGGTGTCGTTCTACGGGTCGACGCCGAACTACGCTTTCATCTTCGAGCAGGTCGGCCACGAGGGCACGACCGAGCGCATCCGCGAGAAGCAGAAGGCTGGCGACTTCGCCGGCATGGCCGCCTGCGTGCCCGACGACCTCCTCGACCACTTCTGCACCAGCGGCACCTGGGCCGAGGTCGCCGACGGCCTCGCCGCGCGCTACTCCGGCACCGCCACCCGGGTCGTCTCCTACTTCGGCGCCGGCGAGTGGCGGCGAGACCCCAAGACCATCGGCGCCTGGGGCGAGCTGGCGAAGGCCCTGCGCAGCTCCTGACCCGGCGCGATGCGCGAAGGCGCTGGGGACGGTGGGAGCGATCCCGCGGGATCGCTCCAGCCCGGGGATGTCCGTTACACGTCCGATCGCAGCCCGGCGAGATGCCGAGTTCCGTTGTTCGTCAGTGACCGGACCCAGGGGCCGACGGGCTGTCGACTAGGTCGCGCTCGATCTGGTCCCAGTGGCAAAGCAGGCTCAAGGTGTCCCACGTGTTGAGGTTGCCGCCGGACGCCAGCACGAAGGTACGAACGCCAGCGCCGATCAACGTCGCGATCTCCACCGGACGCGTTCGGATCCGCTTGCCCCTCGTGATCACGACGAGGCCCTTCG
>JAYUDU010000164.1:0-2111 GCA_043739605.1 Acidimicrobiales bacterium
ACGGCAGAGCCGCACGTCGACGGTCAGCCGTATGTGCTCGCCAGGGATCTCCAGGTCGCCTTCGCCAGCCCCGGCTTGATCGACCGCACCCAGCACGCCCTCGGGAGCCCGTCCGCCGTGTACTTCCTCCTCGTCGCCGGTTTGCTGCTCATCCTGTTCGAGTTCTTCTCGGCGGGCATCGGCCTCGCGGCCGGATCCGGGGCCATCTGCCTTGCGCTGTCGGCGTACGGCATCGGTGTGCTCCCGACGCGGCCGCTCGGCGTCGGCCTCCTGGTCGCGGCGACCGTCGCGTTCGGCATCGACATCCAGACGGGCCAGCCCCGCTTTTGGACGGGTTTCGGCACCGTGGCCCTCGCGGTCGGCTCCTGGACGATGTTCGGCGCAGGCTTCCGTCCGGGCTGGCTGGCACTTGCGCTCGTCATCTCATCGAGCCTCATCGTGGTCCTGTTCGGCATCCCTTCGACCGTGCGCACCCGGTTCTCGACGCCGACCATCGGCAGGGAGGGCCTCATCGGCTCTGTCGGCATCGCCCGCACCGACATCTCCCCGGAAGGCACCGTCGAGATCGACGGCACCCCGTGGCGCGCCCGCACGTTCCCTGCCGCCATCAAGGCCGGCGACCAGGTCGTCGTGTTGGCCATCGAAGACCTCGTCCTCGAGGTCGTGCCCGCAGGCTCTGTCCTCGAACCAAGCCGGGCCGACCGCAAGGCCGGCGCCGGCCCGATCGTCGTCGGCGGCGCGGACTGAGCCGCCAACGAAATTCAGTGGAGCGCGTCTCTGAACGTCGACGATGTCCACGAACGTGGCGCCAGAAGGGCGAGCCCGCGGTAGAAACGGGCATGACCGACACTCCGTGGCAGGGCGACGCCGTCTCGCTCGTCGACGCGTTCCGAGCAGGCCAGCGCACGCCCGTCGAGGAGCTGGAGGCGACGATCTCCGCCGTCGAGGCCAGCGACCTCAACGCCTTCTCGCATCTCGACCTTGACGCCGGGCGGGCGCAGGCCGCCGCAGCAGACGTGTCGCTGCCGTTTGGTGGGGTGCCATTCCCGATCAAGCAGCTGACGCCGGTCAAGGGGTGGCCAGATACCGAAGCGTCGCTCGTCTTCAAGGACGACGTCAGCGAGCACGACGCCACGCTCGTCACCCGGCTGCGGGCCGCCGGCGCGGTGCTGCTCGGGGCCACCACCGCATCGGAGTTCGGAGGCCTGTCCGTCGGCATCACGAAGGCGAACGGCGTGACGAGGAACCCGTGGAACCTGGAGCGCAGCACCGGCGGTTCCTCGGCCGGCGCCGCCGCGGTGGTGGCCGGCGGCATCACCACCATCGCTACGGGAGGCGACGGCGGAGGCAGCATCCGCAAGCCGTGCGCGTACACGGGCCTGTTCGGGTTCAAGGGCACGTTCGGCGTGGTGCCGCGCGGCCCCAAGATGAAGCCAGGCGCATCGACGGTGTGCGTCGGCGTGATGGCGCGGTCGGTGCGCGATGTCGCTCGGTTCCTCCAGGTCGCTCAGGGCCCGCACGAGCGCGACCCGTACACCTGGCCCCGCATCGACACCTGGGAGCGCGACCTCGGCACGCTCGACGTCCCCGGCTTGGGCCTGAAGGTCGCCATCGACCCCAACCTGTCGGAAAAGGCAGTCGTGCTGCCGGCGGTGATGGACCTCATCCACGAAGCAGGCGAGGCGCTCGCGAAAGCTGCCAACCTCGCCATCACCCCCGCACGGCTCGACATTCCTGGCATGGGCGTCGCGTGGGCGATGGCCGGCTTGGCCGAGGTGAGGGCGCAGCTCGGCGACCGCTGGCCGGCGTGCAAGGCCGACATGACAGGCGCGATGGCATTCGGCATGGAGCTGTCCGACGCCTTCACCCACCAGTCGCTCGCCGAGGTCGAGATCGCCCGGATGGAGGCGTTCGAGGCGATGGCCGACGTCTTTGACCAGGTCGACCTGCTCATCTGCGCGACGAACCCGACCGTCGCCCATCCGGCCGACAAGAAGGTGCCGCGCGAAGTGGGCGGCCTCACGCCCGATTCCGGCAACGACGGCCAGCTGACGATCCCCGCCAACATCGCCGGCAACCCGGCCATCTCGTTGCCCGCCGGCCTCGTCGAC
>JAYUDU010000165.1:0-5672 GCA_043739605.1 Acidimicrobiales bacterium
CTGCATGGGTAACGGAGCCGACGACGGGACAGAGCGCGCACCCGCTCCGCCCGCGCCGCCCGCCCCCTCGACCGGCCTGGCCCTCGTGGGATCGGGCCCCGGGCCGATGGAGCTGGGCGTTGTAGAGCTGCCGCCGGTCGTTGCGGGCACGTGGGAGGCCATGCTCGACGACAAGCTGCGGTTCCTCATCCCCCAAGACGTGCGGCGCTCGTTCCGTGGCGGTGCCATCGCGAGGGCGGCGCGGGCAGGGTGCGTGACGTTGGTCCCGACCGCCGTCCACTCGGCGCGGACGGACCGCCTCGCTCTGGACATCGACGACGCCCTCGAGGCGTCGGGCTTCTTCCACGATGACCCTGCCGTCGAGGACGCGGAGGAGCTCCTTCGCCTCCACAACCACGGTGCGGCGGCGGTGGCGTGGGACGATGCAGGCCGGGTCAGCCTCCCCGCACGACTTCGCGAGCACGCTCGACTCGTTGCCTCGACCCGCGACGCCAAGCGCACCGTCCTCATCGCCGGCATGGGGAGCCGGGCCGAGATATGGGAGCCGGCCATCTACGCGGCGCACATCATCGAGCGCACCGCGGCCCGCAGGGCCCGCGCCGGCGTAGGCAGGTCATGACCGATGCGGTGTTCGCGCGCCGCCTTCCGGGGGGGACCGATGGGTCCCACCCCTCTCCGCAGGACTCTGGCGTGCATGTCGCACGCCCCTTCCCGGAAGGCCGCGGGCGACCACCGCATCGCAATGTCTGAGTCAACCGAATCCCACGAGGCCGAGGCCTTCGGGCACCGCTCGGTGCTGCTCGACCCCGTCGTTGAGGTGCTTCGCGAGGTGCCGGCCGGCTGGGTCGCGGACTGCACGGTCGGCGGGGGCGGGCACGCCGCGGCCTTACTCGAGGCCGCACCACACGTGTCCGTGCTCGGCATCGACCTCGACGGAGACGCGCGCCAGGCGGCCACAGCTCGGCTCGCTCCGTTCGGCCCACGGGCGCACATCGTCGCCGCTCGCTTCGATGCCCTCGCAGACGTCGTCCGCGGCGCGGGCGTGCACGCCCTCGCCGGAGCACTCTTCGACCTCGGCGTGTCGTCGCACCAGCTCGACACCGCGGCGCGCGGCTTCAGCCACCGCCTCGACGGGCCGCTTGACATGCGGCTCGACGCTCGTTCGACCGGCCGGACAGCAGCAGAGCTGGTGAACGACACGAGCCTTGACGAGCTCACCGAACTGCTCCGACGGGGGGGTGAGGACCGCAACGCGCGTCGCATCGCCAAAGCAATCGTCGCGGCCAGGCCAGTCGACACCACCGCCCAACTCGCGGCCGTCGTGTCCAGCGCCATCCCGCACGCCGACCGCCGCCGCGGTGGCAACCCGCTCAACGTCCCCTTCCAGGCGATCCGCATCGCCGTCAACGAAGAGCTCGACATCATCGAGCCGGCGGTGCGCGCCGCGCTCGACCTGCTCGTGGTCGGTGGCCGACTCGTCGTCCTGTCCTTCCACAGCGGCGAGGACCGCATCGTCAAGCGTGTCCTCGCCACCGCCTGCGCCGTCGCGGACCCCGGTCCTCGGGGTCTTCCCCTCCACGCCAGCGCCTCAGAACCACCGCCGTTCCGTCACCTCCGTCACGTCGCCAAGCACGCACCCCCCGAGGAGATCGCTCGCAATCGGCGAGCCGCCTCGGTGCGGATGCGGGCGGTGCAGCGGGTGTACGACGGCCCCATCGAGAGGACCTGATATGGCCGCCACCGCGACCGCTCGCGCCACCGCGCCCACACGGAATCGGCCCCAGGCCGCGCCCGGCACCGAGATCACCTACGGCATTGGCCGCGCGGCCCACCGCCACCTCCATGTCGTCGAACGGCCGCCGCGCCGGTCGCTACGACCGATCACTCGCCGTCGCCTTGCCCTGCTCGGCGTGGGCATCGCACTCGCCCTCGGAGTGCTGGGAAACGTCGGTCTCCATGCCGTAGGGGCAGCCTCTGAGTTCCGCCTCGACAAGCTCAACTCGCACGCCCAGACCCGCGAAGCCGACTACCAGCGGCTGCGCCTCGAGGTCGCCCGGCTCGAAGCACCCAAGCGCATCGTCGATGAGGCAAATCGCATGGGGCTCGTCCAGCCCCCAACGATCACCTACCTCAGTCCAAACGACAGGACTGAGGCGCCGGGGCTCTCGAACGATGCCCCGAGCACGACGGTGCAGACCGGCGGAGCGACGGGGTGGCAAGAGGTCAAGCCGCACCTCAGCTCTGGGCGATGAAGAGCTCCCGTCCGTCCGGGGCGGTCCGGTCCGAAGGGACCAGTGCAGGTCGGCGAGGCCAGCCCACCAGGGGCGTTGGCGGACGGTCTCGCGCCTCGACCTGGGACGAGCTCGGCGATCCGCGATCGGCGTTCGAGGATCTCGGCCTTGCCGTCGGTCGTGCGGTGGCGCGAGCTGCCCAGGGCGAGCGGCGGCGATGGAGGAGCACTGAGAAGCCCGCACCTGCGGGAACCACTGCTCGGGCTGCTCGCGGCCCAACCGGGGAGCGGGCACCCCGACCCCGCGCCGCGTCGCGGGGCCAGGCATCGGCGCGTGGTCCGGGCCAACAGTCGCGCTCGCGCGCCACGTCATCGAAGGCCACATCTCGCGTGGCGGGACCGACGCCCGGCGGGAGCGCGGTAACGCGGCCCGCGGCCGGGCACGCCGATCCGACCACGCCCGCCCCGCGCAGAGCACCCCTGATCCCCGGGCCCGCAGAGCGCCGCCGTCGCCGCGCGGTGCGCCTGGCTCGCACGACGCAGCACGCCTCGCACGTCGACGCGGTGACCGACCGCAGGCTTCGGTGGACGTTCGTCGCCTTCGCCGTGCTCGCGGCTGTCGTCGTCGGCCGTGTCGCTCAGCTGCAGACCCTCGACCGCAAGGCCTTGTTGGCTCGGGGCGAGCGCCAGCTCGTGCGATCCGACAACCTTCCTGCACAGCGGGGCGCACTCTTCGATCGGACGGGACGCGAGCTTGCGATGTCGATCGATCAGGCGGCAGTCGCCGCGAACCCCTCCGCCGTCGCTGACCCCGCGAAGGCGGCCGTGGCGCTGTCCGCGCTGCTCAACCTCGATGTCGGTGACCTTGAGGCGCGCCTTCGCCGCAACGCGAAGTTCGTCTATCTCGCTCGCGAGGGAGTGACAGATGACGTCGCCGCGAAGGTGCGTGCCCTCAACATCGAAGGCGTCTTTACGATCGACGAGCCCCGGCGTGTGCTTCCCGCCGACGATCTTGCCTCCGCGGTGATCGGCAAGGCGGGCATCGACAACGAGGGCCGCACCGGCCTCGAGTACCAGTACGATGGGGTCTTGCGCGGCAAGCCTGGCAAGCTCATCGCCGAGCGCGATGGTCAGGGCCGCGAGATCCCGGGCGGGCGCCGCCTTTACGATCCATCGGCGCGGGGCGACGATCTGGTGCTGACCCTCGACCGCAGCCTTCAGTACGCCGCAGAGCGGGACCTTGCCGCACAGATCCAGGCGACGTCGGCGAAGGCTGGTACGGCCATCGTCATGGACACTGCAACCGGCGAGCTGCTCGCAATCGCCAACCTTCGCGTCGACCCGACGACGCACGCCGTCCAGCAGGCGGACAAGAATGAGGCCCTCACGAACGTGTACGAGCCGGGATCGGTGAACAAGCTCATCACCGTTGCCGGCGCCATCGACGCGGGGAAGGTCGCGGCCAACGCCCACTTCCAGGTGCCCGACCACATCCAGATCGGCGGCAAGGCCGGCCACCTCTTCACCGACCACGACAGTCATCCGGTGAAGGACTGGACCGTCACCGACATCGTCGCCAACAGCTCCAACGTCGGGACCATCGAGATCGCGAAGCAGCTCGGCAGAGAATCCTTTGACAGCTACTTGCGTGCGTTCGGGTTCGGCGCCAAGACCGGCCTTGGCGACGCTGGCGAGAGCTCCGGGATCTTGTTGGCGCCGTCGAAGTACGACGGCACATCGATGGGCTCGTTTCCCATCGGCCAGGGGCTCGCGGTCACGGCCATCCAGATGGTTGCGGCGTACAACAGCATCGCCAACGGCGGCCTCTACGTCACCCCGAAGCTCGTGAAGGCGCGGGTCGGGGTAGACGGCGTTCCTCACGACACCTCGCCAAGCTCGACGCGGCGGGTCGTGTCCGAGCAGACCGCCGCCGACATGACCGTGATGCTCCGCGAGGTCGTGCGGGTCGGCACCGCGCCAGCTGCCGCGGTCGACGGTTACAGCGTCGCAGGCAAGACCGGCACAGCCCGCAAGCCGAACGTTGGCAAGCGAGGCTACGAGGACGGTGCGTACGTCTCGTCGTTTGCCGGCTTCGTGCCGGCAGAACAGCCTCGGTTGACGGCCATGGTCATCCTCGACCAGCCGACACCCATCTATGGCGGCATCGTCGCGGCCCCGGTGTTCGCCCAGATCGCCAAGTACGCCCTCAGGGAGCTGCGCATCCCTCCACCGGACGGCGTCAGCCTCAAGCCATCCACCGCGGCCCTCAGCTCGACGGAAGGGGCGAAGGGCGTCGGTGATCGGGGGGATGCGGCCGCAGGCGTTGCGCCGATCGTCGCACCGCCGATCACGACGATCGGCGGGACGTCATCGTCCACCGTGCCGGGTGCTGGCGACACGGCTGGCTCCCCACCATCGAGCTCGGCTCCGGGCCCTCCCACCTCGACGCCTGCCAGGCGCGGCGGAGCGACGACCGGGCGCACGACCACCTCCACGGCGCCGCAGTCGTCCAAGCAAACGACGAGAACCACGCGGCCGAAGGCGACGACCACAACGACCACCAGGCGCACGTACGGCTGATGGCGCGCTTGCTCGCGGATGCGCTCGCCAGCCTGGACGCGCCCCCGCACGTCATCGGCGACGTCGACGGCATCCACGTGCGTGACCTCGTCTTCGATCACCGCCGGGCAGCTCCAGGTGTGGTGTTCGCATGCGTGCGGGGATCGCACACCGACGGCCACGACTTCGCAGTCGCTGCGGTCGCGGCTGGCTCGACCGTGCTCCTGGCAGAGCGGCTCGTCGGTGGTCTGGACGAGGCCGTGGTGCAAGTGATCGTCGCGGACACCCGGCGAGCGATGGCTCCGCTCTCAGCGTGCATCCATGGCGATCCGAGTCACGTCCTGACCGTGGTCGGGGTCACGGGCACCAACGGCAAGACGACCACGACGTCGATGCTGGCTGACGTGCTCACGGCCCTCGGCTCTCCGTGTCGAACCGTCGGGACGCTGACCGGTGGCCAGACGACGCCGACGACGCCGGAGGCCCCCGCGCTGCAAGCGATGCTGGCCGGGTTCGTCGCGTCTGGGGTGGCTTCGGCCGCGGTCGAGGTGAGCAGCCATGCACTGGTCCGCAACCGCATCGACGGGACTCGTTTCGCCGTCGCCTGCTTTACCAACCTGACGCAGGACCACCTGGAAGAGCACGGAACGATGGAGGCATACTTCGCGGCCAAGGTCAGCCTCTTCACCCAGCACGAAGTCGGCCACGCGGTGGTGTGGGTTGAGGACACCTACGGCGAGCGGCTCATCACGTTGCTCCCGGCCGAGCTGCCTCGCACGCTTGTCCGCTACGGCGATGCGACCGATGTGTGGCTGGAGGCCGACGGGTCGTCATTCACCTGGCGTGGCGCGCGCCTCCACGTCCCGACCCCCGGGCGTCACAA
>JAYUDU010000166.1:0-2107 GCA_043739605.1 Acidimicrobiales bacterium
ATCTCTTCGTCGGTGATCTCGTCGCTGTCGCTGCCGGCGAGCACGCGCCGGCTGTTGAGCACGATCGACGTGCCGATGTGGCCGGGCATGACCACGGCGCACTTGACGTGCGGTGCGTTGAGGCGGAGGTCCTCGATGAGGCTCTCGGTGAAGCCCTTCACCGCGAACTTTGCGCTCGGGTATGCGGTGTGCGCCATGCCCTGGCCGAGCGAGGCGAAGAATCCGTTGACGCTGCTCGTGTTGACGATGTACCCGCTGTCGGCGGCGATGACCAGGGGCAGGAACGCGCGGCTGCACAGGTACACGCCGCCCCAGCAGATGTTGAAGGTGCGCTCCCACTCTGCCCGGTCGCCGGCGACGAAGCTGCCGCCACCGCCGACGCCCGCGTTGTTGAACAGCAGGTGGACATGGTCGGTCTGGTGTTGCTCAAGGACCTCGTCACGGAAGCGCAGCACCTGTTCCTCGATCGAGACGTCGCACAGGTGACTGGTGACGCGCACGCCCTCAGGAGCGTCCTTCAGTGCGAGGTCGGCGGTCTCTGCCATGTTCTCCGCGATCACGTCGCACATGGCAACGGCGCACCCCTCGGCCGCGAGCTGGCGCACCAGCTCACGACCCATGCCCGTGCCACCACCGGTTACGACGGCCAGACGGCCAGCAAACGATTCCATTGCAGATCCTCCGCGATTGGTTGTGTTCGCGAACCTAGCGGCGGTCGACGGCCGGAGCACCCGAGGGAGGCATCTGGCTCGCTCCCACGCTCCGGCTTCTGACGCGCCGCCGGTCTCCGACGGTCAGGCCATCGCCATCGGGAAGGCGACGGTGACGGTGGTGCCGGTGGAGGGGTGGGCGCACGGAAACGCCATGCGGCTGGTGTGGCGATGGTGGATGGCCCCCGAGCAGAGGCGAAGCTCACCGTCGTAGCGGTCGATGAGAGCTGCGACGATCGCGAGCCCGAGTCCCGAGCCGGGGCGCGCGGTCGCGTCGTCGCCTCGCCGGAAGCGCTCGAATGCCGTTGGTACGAAAGCCGGGTCGATGGTGGGGCCACCATCGTGGACGGTCACGACCACGGCGGGGGCGGTCCTCTGCGAGGACGATGAGATCGCGAATGTCGGTCTCGATCTCCGCGAGCGCACGCTCGTACTCTTGGGTCGTTCGATGATGCCGTCGTGCCAGTTGGACGCGCCCGCTGAGGGTGGTCAGCGGGGTCCGTAGCTCATGGCTTGCCGCCTGGACGAAGTGACGTTCGGATTCAGCGGCGCGTTCGAGCGCACCGAGCACGCGGTTGAAGGTGTGGCCGAGTCGGGTGACCTCGTCGTCGCGGTTCGCGGGGACGTCAAGGCGGACACCGATCGCCCCGCCGGCGATGGCCTCGGCCTGGCGTCGGTAGCGCTCGACGGGGGCGAGAGCGGCCTTGGCGAGGCGCTCGCCGACGACGGCGGCAACGAGCAAGGCGCCGAGTCCGGCCAGCCCGAGCTGTGCAACGAGCTCGCGGAGGGCTTCGTCCCGCTGGTCGCGTCGTACGGCGACCACGACGATGTTCGCGCCCTTGGCTGCGGCCAGCACCCGCAGGGGCCGGGAACTGATCGGCACGAGCCGACCGATGTCTCGTTGGAACGGGTGATCCAACGCCACGCGCGCGTCGCGGGCAGAGAGCACGGGACGATCGCCGACGTCGCCACCCGCCGCCAAGACGACTCCGGTCGCGTCCACCAGCTGGTAGCTACGTGCTGCCGCGCTGGCGTTGGCGGCTGGTTCGCTGCCGAGATGACCGTCGCGATCCGTGAACCCGCGCACCTCGGCCATCTGCTCGTGCAACGTCCGATCCAGGCCAGCATCGAGGGCCACGCCGACGCGCCAGTAGACAAATCCTCCCGCCGCGCTGAGCACGATGCTCATCGCCGCGACGAAGCCGACCACGAGGCGGACGCGCAAAGGAACCGTCGCCGCGCTGAAGCGGAGAGCGGACAGGCGGGATTGCGTCATCAGCCACCGCTCGGATCAAGTCGATATCCAGCACCTCGGACGGTGACGATTGCATCCCGTCCGAACGGTCGGTCGACCTTCGCTCGAAGGCTGGCCATGTGCACGTCTATGGCATTGCTGC
>JAYUDU010000167.1:0-5633 GCA_043739605.1 Acidimicrobiales bacterium
TCACAGCGGTACCAGAGTCCGGCGAGCGGAGCGATGCAGCGAGAGAACCGCCTACGGCCGGCATCCTCGTCGCCGTGGTTCGTTCGCTCGTACTTCACCCCGTCCTTTCAGACCGCTTCACTCACCGAGATCCGCAAGGAACGGGTCGCCGTCATCGAAGGTCGCCACGCGCCCGGCGGCGAGGTCCTCGTCGGCTTTGCGTTCCATCTGCTGCCACCGGTTGGTCCAGAACCATTGCTGGTCGGCAGGGACAGGGAGCGCACCAGCGAGGATGCAGCTGCCGTCATCGCGGCGTTCGAGCGTGAGCTGTGCACCCGGTTCATCGAGGTGGAGATCGTCCCGCACCCGCTGGGGCAGCGTGAACACCCCCCCCCCCGCCGTCGCAGGCGCATGTAGTGCACCTCGGCCATCGAAGCAGGATGCCTGCATTCCCGCACGAGAGGCCCAGATCGGAGTTGACCGGGGGCGTCGGCCTCCCCGTGGGGTCTCGTCGGCTCGACGAGGCCGGCGCCAGCTCAGACGGTCACGATGTTGAACGGCACGGCGCAGGCCGTGCGAAGCACGGAGATGTCGTCGGGATCGCTGGTCAGCAGCTGATCGCCGGGCTGAGCGAGCAACGCGACCAGTGCATCGACCACGTCGGACGAGCTCGAGGTGGCGAGGAGCGCACCAGCGAGCTTGGCGTCGGCGAGGGTGACCTCGTGGACCTCCATCATGGGGAGGGCCTGCGCCAATCGAGCCTGACGAGCGCCGCCGCGCCATGCCTGCGCAACCACCGGCGCCGTCGTGACGAGCTCTGCCCCGGCGCGGCGTCCAAGCTCGATCAACCCCGCAACCCGACGATCGTTCCTGCCGATCCCGATCAGCGCGCCGGCGTCGAGCACCAGCCTCACGACGCAGCCGCCGCAGGCCGCGGTGGCAGGTAGGGAACGCCCGCCTCGGCCGCAAGCGCCACCAGCTCTGCCTCGTCGAAGGTGCCCAGGTCGCGCTGGTGGTCTGCGAGCCACACGTCGACGAGGCGCGTGCGCAGCCAGGAAGCAAGGGCCTCGTTGACCACGGCTGAGAAGGGCATGCCGGAGGCGATCGCGACCTGCTGCGCAGCCTGGCGGAGGTCCGAGGGAAGCGACACGGTCACCCTGTCGGTCACGCTCATACCCAAGAGCATACTCGGAGTATGCACGAACGACCCGGCGGCCGGTCGCCAGCGGGCCCCGTCCGTTTCAAGCCTAGGTATACATAGACAAGATATGACTAGACTAGAGTCATGACGCTGCGCCGCCCATCTTGGCTGTTTGGGCGGGAGGCGGAGTGGGCGAGCATCGCTGGATTCCTGGGGGACGACCTCAGCGGCGCTGGCCTTGGCCTCGTCTACGGGCGCCGACGGACGGGGAAGACGTTCCTCCTACAGGCGGCGGTCGAAGCGAGCCGCGGGGTGTACCTCGCCGCCATCGAAGGCACCCAGCGGGTGCAGCTCGACGCGCTCGCCGAGCAGCTTCGGCCCCACGCCACGTTGGGCGCACCGCGGCTCGACTCGTGGACCGACCTCTGGCACGCGCTCCTGGCGCTCAGTCCGAGCGAGGCCCGCCCGAGGCTCGTCGTGCTCGACGAATTCCCTTACCTGCTCGGCCCGGGCAACGAGGCCGCGAGCACGCTGCAAGCAGCGTTGGCTCCGCGCTCCCCCGACCGCCTCGCCTCGGCGTCACGCCTCGTCCTCTGCGGGTCAGCGGTCGGGACGATGCGGTCGCTGCTCGACGCGTCGGCGCCGCTGCGCGGCCGGTCATCGCTTGAGATCGTCGTCGACGCGTTCGATCCGCGAACGGCGCGTCGCTTCGCGGGCATCGACGATCCCGCGCTGGCGGCTCGGACGCACGCCGTCGTCGGCGGCGTTCCGGCGTACATGCGTGAGTTCGTCGGCGGCCACATGCCGGGGCCTCACACGCCGTTCGACGCGTGGATCACCGGAACGGTGCTCGACCCCGGCCGCCCACTGCTGCGCGAGGCCGATGTCCTGCTTGGGACGGAGTCCTCGTTGCGAGACCTCGGACTGCATCGCTCGATCCTCACCGCAGTCGCCGGCGGTGCTCGCACGCCCACCGAGATCGGCGGCCGCGTCGGCCGCGACCGCGGTGCGCTCGACGCTCTGCTCACCGCGCTTGCCAGCACTGGCTTCGTCGTCGGCGAGGAGGACCTCCTCCGCCAGCGGGGGCGGCGGTGGCGCCTCGCTGATCCGTTCCTCCACTTCGCTTCGGCGATCATCACCCCGAACGCACACCTCCTGACCCGTCCCGGCCGTGCGGCTGCGGTCTGGCCACCGTTGCGAAGCACCTTCGAGGCGCAGGTGCTCGGTCCGCACTTCGAGCAGCTTGCGCGGTCGTACTGCTCGAACGACGCCGACCACCTGTTTGACGCACTGCCGGCGCAGGTGGGCTTCGCGACCATCACCGATGCGTCAGCCAGGAGCAGTCACGAGATCGACGTCTTCGTTCGCGGGGCTGGCCAGCGAAGGCCCGTCCTCGCCATCGGCGAGGCGAAGTGGGGCGAGCGACTCAGTGACGCCCACGTCCATCGTCTCGTGCACATCCGCGACGTCCTCGGTCGCTCGGGCCACGACGTCCAGCACTGCCGCCTCCTCCTGTTCAGTGGCGCTGGCCAGTCGAAGATCACCGAGCGATCCGGAGCCACGGTGATCGACCTTCCGACCCTGTACGGCGACGCAGGCTGACGAGAATGATCTAGGACAGCATCGGCGATCGATCTTGGACACACTCTACGCTCCAACCATGGCGACGTTCCCGAGTGCTGGCCGGTCCAAGGACGACGTGCTCGGGGCGCTCGAAGCCCTGGCCGCGCATGACGCCGACTTCGAGGCGGGCAGGACGTTCGGGCTGATCTACCACCTGTCGGACCCTGAGGCGTCGGCCACCATCCAGGCCGCTCACGACCGCTACGTCTGGTACAACGCGCTGAACCCTGCGGTCTTCCCGAGCCTGCGCACGATGACCGCCGACGTCGTCGACATCTCTGCGCACCTCCTCTCTGGTGGCCTCGTCGGCGCCGCCCCCCAGCCCGCGCTCGCCGGCTTCCTCGCCTCGGGCGGCACCGAGAGCATCCTCATGGGTGTCAAAGCCGCCAAGGTTGCCGGCAAGCGCAAGAAGGGCGTCGAGCACGGCAACGTCGTGCTCGCCTCGACGGCCCACGCCGCGTTTGCGAAGGGATGCGACTACTTCGGACTCGAGCAGCGGCGCGTCGACGTCGACCAGCACTTCCGGGCCTGCCCCGACGCCATGGCCGACGCCTGCGACGACGACACCGTCCTCATCGTCGGGTCGGCGCCGCAGTACCCGCAGGGCATCATCGACCCCATCCCCCCGCTCGGCCAGATCGCCCTCGACCGCGACATCAACCTCCACGTCGACAGCTGCATCGGCGGGTTCGTGCTGCCGTTCCTCGAGGTGCTCGGTCACGTCGACACCGGACTGTTCCCATGGGACTTCCGGGTGCCGGGCGTCACCACCATCTCCGCCGACCTCCACAAGTACGCCTATGTGCCCAAGGGGGCGTCGGTCATCCTCCACCGCGACAAGGTCAGCCGCCGTGACCAGACGTTCATGTTCGACGGCTGGCTTGGCGGCTTCTACGGCAGCTCTGGCGTGCTCGGCACCAAGCCCGGCGGACCGATCGCGGCGGCGTGGGCGAGCCTGCAGGTGCTGGGCCTCGACGGCTTCACCAAGGCCGCCGACGAGGCATTCATCGCGCGCACCCGGCTCGAGGCCGGCGTGCGCGCCACGCCGGGGCTCACCGTCCTCGGTCAGCCGCAGTCGACGCTGTGCGCCATCACCGCCGACCCGGCCCACGCCGGCACGCCGGTCGACGTGTTCGCACTGGGCGACGCACTGTTCGCCGCGGGTTGGCACCTCGACCGCCAGACCCCTCCCGACTCACTGCACGCCACCTGCACGCCGGTGCAGGGCGGCGCAGTGATGGACGAGTTCCTCGCCGCCCTGCGCGCCACGGTCGAGGAGCTTGCCGGCGAGCGGACCGACGACCGCAGCACCACCTACGGCGCGGTCGAGTAGCCGGTTCGGTCAGCTCCGACGTGGCGCTCTACGACGCGGCAGACCTCCTCACGCCCTGACGGTGCTGCGCGGACGGGCCGCTGAGGCATGCTGCTGCGGTGACCGATGTGCTGAGCAACTACTCCAAGACCCCAGAGACGTTCCTCGGCACGACGCGCGACGTCTACCGCCGCGGCACCGGCCCGTGCGTCATCGTCATCTCAGAGATCCCCGGCATCACACCGAAGGTCATCGCCTTTGCAGATGAGGTGGTCGCTGCCGGCTTCAGCGTCGCCATGCCACGCCTGTTCGGCAAGCCCGGCAAGGAGATATCGGCGGGCTATGTACTGCAGAGCATGGCCTTCGCATGCGTCTCCAAGGAGTTCTACGTGTTCGCGGCCGGCAAGACGAGCCCTGCTACGGCGTGGCTCCGCCAGCTGGCCAACGCAGAGCACCAGCGCTGCGGCGGCCCGGGGGTCGGCGTCGTCGGCATGTGTCTGACCGGCGGCTTCGCGCTGGCGATGATGGTCGACCCCATCGTGCTCGCTCCGGTCCTCTCCCAGCCGTCGCTGCCCGCTCCGCTGCCTGGCCTCAAGCGCAACCCCGGCGACCTCGGCATCTCCGCCGACGACCTCGCCAAGGTCAAGGCCCGCTGTGCCGCCGAGGATGACCTCTGTCTGCTCGGCCTGCGCTTCACCGGAGACCCCATGGTGAAGGCCGACCGCTTCGCCCGCCTTCGCGCCGAGCTGGGCGACAGCTTCGTCGGCGTCGAGCTGGACTCCTCCCCCGGCAACGCTGGCGGCCACCCGAAGAACGCCCACTCGGTGCTGACCGAGCACCGCGTCCAGAGCGCGGTGGACCAGGTCCTCGACCTGTTCCGCACCAAGCTCGCTTCGTAGCGCCTCAGACGCGCTGCACCCGGATCGGATGCACGGCGTTGGCCGCGAGCGCAGAGATGTCGAGGGGGTCAGACGTCAGCACGACCGTGCCTGGTGCGTCTGCCAGCGCCACCACGATCGCGTCGACAGCGCTCGGCCGCTTGCGGGAGGTGAGGTGACGGAGGCGCGCCGCCGACCGGCACAGGTCGGCATCGGCCGGGGCGACGACCGTCTGACGCAGGAACCGTTCGGTCGCGTGGTCCCGCCGGTGATCACCGGTCAACACCTCGACCAACACGACGACGGGCACGATGACGTCAGCGCCCCGAAACGATGCCTCCCACAACAGCCCGCGGTCGTCCATCAGAGCTGAGACGCCACCCGCGTCAAGTACGACCCTCACGCCGAACGCGCGGCCAGAACCTCGGGACCGAAGATCTGGTCGGCCCGCACCTTGGCCGCAGCGATCTCCTCGGGCGAAAGCGGCCCTAGCTCATCATCGAGCTCTGCGAGGTAGTGCTGCCAGCCACGGGCCCGCTCCTGACGAGCCAACTCCGCTTCGGCTGCGTCTTGTAGGACCCGTGAGGGGCTGACACCGGCCGCCTTCAACACGGCATAGAGCTCGTCGGGGATCGACACGTTCACGCGAGCCATGCGCACAGCATACACACGCGCAACCCGCGTCACCCCCGAATCTGGC
>JAYUDU010000168.1:0-2086 GCA_043739605.1 Acidimicrobiales bacterium
TCGACAACCTGCGGTGGAGCCCGGGGGAGGAGGCCAACGACCCGGCCTTCGTCGACCAGCTGTGCCAGGGCATCGACCTCTACGTCGACGACGCGTTCGGCGCCGCCCATCGCGCCCACGCCAGCATCGTCGGACCGCCGGCCAAGGGGATCCCCTCCGCCGCCGGTCGTCTGCTGGCCAAGGAGGTCGAGGTGCTCGGGGGTTTGCTCGACGGACCGCGCCGCCCCTTCCTCGCCATCCTCGGCGGGTCGAAGGTGTCCGACAAGCTCGCCGTCATCAACGCCATGTTGTCGAAGGTCGACGACCTCATCGTCGGCGGCGGGATGGCGTTCACGTTCCTCAAGGCGTTGGGCCACGAGGTGGGCGGCTCGCTGCTGCAAGACGACATGGTCGCCGAGTGCGCCGCGCTCCTGGCCCGCTCCGGGAAGGATGGCCAGGGCACCATCCACCTCCCCGAAGACATCGTCGCGCTGTCGCCCGACGGCGTCATCATGGACCCGTCTGGCGGCGGCGACGTGCGCACGTTCGGTCGTTCGCTGGCCGCCGGCTGGAAGGGCCTCGACATCGGCCCCGGCACCGCCGCGGTGTTCGGCGACCTCATCGCCGAGGCCGGCACCGTGTTGTGGAACGGCCCGATGGGCGTGTTCGAGGACCCCCGTTTCGCCGCAGGAACGAAGCACGTCGCCCAAGCGTTGGCCGACGCCCGCGGCTTCACGGTGGTTGGCGGCGGCGACTCGGCCGCGGCCATCGCCCAGTTCGGATTGGCAGGGGATGTCGACTGGGTCAGCACCGGCGGCGGTGCCAGCCTTGAGCTGCTCGAGCAGGGCGACCTGCCGGGCCTGATCGCCCTCAGGGGCAAGAGCTAGGAGCAGCCCGATGGCTCGCACCCCCATCATCTCCGGCAACTGGAAGATGCACCTCGACCACTTCGAGGCCATCTCCCTCGTCCAAAAGCTGGCCTACAACCTGCCGAAGGCCGACTTCGACAACGTGACCGTTGCGGTGCACCCACCGTTCACCGACCTTCGCTCCATCCAGACGCTCATCGGCGTCGAGAAGCTCGCCTTCGAGCTCGGGGCGCAGAACGTCCACTGGGAGCCGAAAGGTGCGTTCACCGGCGAGATCAGCCCGCAGATGCTGGCCAAGCTCAACGTGCACTACGTCATCGTCGGCCACTCTGAGCGTCGCCAGATGTTCGGCGATACCGACGAGCACGTGCTGCACAAGACCAAGGCGGTGCTCGACGCCGGCATGACGCCCATCGTGTGCTGCGGCGAGACGTTTGAGGAGCGCGAGGCAGGCATCACCAACGAGCGCGTCGCCGGCCAGATTCGCGCCGCGCTGGCCGGACTGTCCTCGGAGGCCATTGGCGCACTCGTCGTCGCCTACGAGCCCATCTGGGCCATCGGCACCGGCCGCACCGCGACGGCAGAGGACGCCCAGACCGTGTGTGCACACCTGCGGAGTGTCATCGGCGAGCTGGCTGGCGCCGCCGTCGCCGATGCGGTGCGCATTCAATACGGGGGGTCCGCGAAGGCGGCGAATGCCGCAGAGCTGCTCGGCCAGGCGGACATCGACGGCCTGCTCGTCGGCGGAGCGAGCCTCGACGCCGACGAGTTCGCGGCCATCGTTCGCGCTGGCCAGGCTTGAGTCGTACGCAACATCGGCGAGGCGACGTGCACGCGTCCGACGGCGCGGCATGCGCCCACCCCCCAATCCATCGAACGGGATGGTCGCGTTCGCGGCGGCGGATCCTCGATCCGCGCCGTTCGGCGCGGCCCGCTGCTAGGTTGCAACGTGGCCTCTTCGCCAGGAGCCAACTCCCACCATGCTGACCATCATCGTCGTCCTCCTCCACGTCGCCTTCTCCCTTGCCCTCGTGCTGGCCGTGCTCCTGCACAGCGGTCGGGGCGGGGGCCTTTCTGATGTGTTCGGAGGCGGCCTCGGATCCGCTGCGGCAGGTTCGAGCGTCGCGGAGCGCAACCTCGACCGGATCACGGTAGCGCTCTCGATGTGTTGGGTATTCACGACCATCGCCCTGGCGATCAGACTGCAATAGCCAGACATCAGCGGCGAGCCTGTTGGG
>JAYUDU010000169.1:0-5616 GCA_043739605.1 Acidimicrobiales bacterium
ATAGCCGCCGAGTCGGACGCCCCACACCGTCGAGCAGCCGACCAGCAGCAGGCTCCGGGTCGGCGATCCGCCATCGGTGTTGGTAGCAGTGACGGCCAAGCTCACCCACGCAACGATCGGGAAGCCGAAGCCCCAACATGCGTCAATGAAGCTGGGGTCGCCGCCCTTGACGGCGAGCCCCCACATGGCGAGCGCGAGGCTGACGACGACCGCGATGTTGACGCCGAGGAGGACGAAGATCTGGCTGGTCACGGTTCCCCCGGTCGACGATGGCTCCTCGATGGAGCGGCCCGAGAAACTCTAGCGACGGGGTGGCCGGCCTCAGGCGAGTTGGCGTGGTCGCCAGATGGCGGTGTGGCGGGCGCTGTAGGCGAGCTCGTCGTTGGCGGTGATGACGACGTCGAGGTCGACGAACCGGTGGCCCTTGCGTTCGTGCTCGGCAACGACCACCCCTCGCACCTCGACCCGGTCGCCATCGACGATGCGGCGGTGGTGGCGGGCATCGGTGCCGACGTGGATCCACGGGCCCAGCCGCACCGTGCGAGCCAGCACGTTGTTGCACTGACGGGCCATCCACCCCGGGTGGGCGACGCGACCTCCCTCGTAGATGGGGTGCTCGTCGCGCACCTCACCGAGGTAGATCGACGCTTGCGCAGCGTGGAAGCCGAAGGCGAGCGTCCCGAGCACCGTACCCGCCGCCAGCGTCTCCTCCGAAGCGTCGGGACGCGGGTCGGGCACGGGTGTCCTCGCCAGGTCGAACGACGCGATGGGCGCGTCGTCGCTGAGCGTCGCCGTGCCACTCGCGCACAGCTCGCCGGCCGGGTCGCGCAGCTCGAGCGCGCCGGCGTCGTCGAGCGTCGCCACCATCGTGTCGCCGTCGTAGGTCGGCGTGGCGAACCGCCCTTCCATCCGCCCGCGCTCAAGGAACTCGGCCCCCCAGCGGTCGATGCATGGCCGGGTGAGGTACGCCCATACGTCGACGCCGGGCACCAGCCCGCCGCGGAACCCGAAGCGCTTGGCCACGTCGTCGTCGTGGATCTTGTTGTTGGAGTCGGTCGCAGAGTTGAACGCCACCACCGAGTAGCTCGTCACGGTCACCCCCGCATCGTGGCCCACCGGCCGCCGTAGCGCGCAGGTCCTCGAACATCGACCGACGGGCCGTCACGAACGGCGTAGCCTCAGGAGACGTGGCCGAGGAGAGCGCAACGCAGATCGCAGGACCCAACGACTGGTTCGTTGATGAGATGCACGAGCAGTGGCGCAAAGACCCCTCGTCGGTGTCCCCGCACTGGCAGGAGTTCTTCGGCGGCGAGGTCCCCTCGACGGGTTCGCCAACGCCGACCGCACCCGCTCAGGTCGTTGTCGCGCAGGCCCCGACGCACGTCCCGGCGCCGCCCGCGCCGGCCTCGAACGGCGCCTCCGTCGCGCCCTCGCTCACCGAGCCGCCGGCCGGATCAACCGTCATCAAGGGCGTCGGCGCCGCAGTGGCCCGCAACATGGAGGCCAGCCTGTCGGTGCCGACGGCGACGTCGATCCGGCCCATGCCGGCGAAGCTGCTCGAGAAGAACCGCACCATCATCAACAACTACCTGCGGCGCCATCGCGGCGGGAAGCTGTCGTTCACCCACATCATCGGGTACGCCATCGTCCAGGCGTTGAAGGCCGTTCCGGCGATGAACAACGAGTTCATCCCTGCGGTCGCCTCGCACGTCGCCGGCACGAAGCCCTTCGGTCCCTTCCTCCGCAAGCGGGAGACCGTCGGGCTTGGGCTGGCCGTTGACCAAAAGCGCCCAGACGGCACCCGCGGACTCATCGTGGTGTGCGTCAAGGAGGCCCAGGACCTCGACTTCGCTGGCTTCTGGCAGGCGTACGAGGACCTCATCCGTAAGGTCAAGACCAACAAGATCACCCCCGACGACTTCGCCGGAGTCACCGTCAGCCTCACCAACGTCGGCACCATCGGCACCGAGCACTCCGTGCCCCGCCTGATGCCCAGCCAGGGGGCAATCATCGGCGTCGGCAAGATCGACTACCCGGCCGCGTTCATGGCCGCCGACCCGCGTGCGCTCGCAGAGCTCGGATTGTCGAAGGAGGTCACAATGACCTCCACCTACGACCACCGCATCATCCAGGGTGCAGAGTCCGGTGAGTTCCTGGCCACCGTCGAGAAGATGTTGCTCGGTGAGGATGGCTTCTACGACGACATCTTCCGCTCGCTTGGCGTGCCGTACGTGCCCGTCAGGTGGAGCCGTGACGTCCACCCGATCGACAACGAGTCGGCGCGCATCCAGAAGCAGATCCACGTCCAGAACCTGATCTTCAACTACCGCCTGCGCGGCCACCTGATCGCCGATCTCGACCCGCTCGCGATGTCGGAGCCGAAGCTGCACCCAGAGCTGGACCCCGCTACCTATGGCCTCACCGTGTGGGACCTCGATCGGGAGTTCCTCACCGACGGCCTCGCCGGCACCGACCGGCTCCCGCTGTCGGAGATCCTCGGCATCCTGCGCGACGCCTACTGCCGGACCGCAGGAGTCGAGTACCTGCACATCCAGGAGCCGTCGGAGCAGCGCTGGATCCAGCAGCAGCTCGAGGGCAGAGCGTGGACGACCAGCCCGGAAGAGCAGCGCCATGTGCTCGGCCGCCTCAATGCTGCCGAAGCCCTCGAGAAGTTCCTCGACACCAAGTACAAGGGTGCGAAGCGCTTCGGCATCGAGGGGGCGGAGTCGGCGATCGTCATCATCGACGCCGTGCTCGACGAAGCCGCCAAGGCCGGCATCACCGAGTCCGTGCTCGGGATGGCACACCGCGGCCGTCTCAACGTGCTGGTCAACATCGTCGGCCAGCCCTATGGCGCCCTGTTCGACCAATTCGAGGGCAACCTCGACGCCGACACTACCCAGGGGTCCGGCGATGTCAAGTACCACAAGGGGTTCCACGGCACCTATGCCGGCATGTCCGGTACGCCGATTGACGTCACGCTGGCATCGAACCCGAGCCATCTCGAAGCCGTCGACCCCGTCGTCGAGGGCATGGTGAGAGCCCGCCAGGACCTAAGAGACGAGGGCCTCCTCTTCCCGGTGCTCCCCGTTCTGATCCACGGCGATGCTGCATTCGCCGGCCAGGGCGTCGTGGCTGAAACGCTCAACATGAGCCAGCTGCGGGGGTATGCCACCGGCGGCACCGTGCACGTCGTCATCAACAACCAGGTCGGCTTCACCACCAACCCCGAGGCCGCCCGTTCGAGCCAATACTCGACCGACGTCGCGAAGATGGTCCAGGCACCGATCTTCCACGTCAACGGCGACGACCCCGAAGCGTGCGCCCGCATGGGCCGCCTTGCCATGGCTTACCGGACGGCGTTCCACAAGGACATCGTCGTAGAGATGGTCTGCTACCGCCGGTTTGGTCACAACGAGGCGGACGACCCTTCGTTGACCCAGCCGCTCATGTACGAGCGCATCAAGAACCGTCGCAGCGTTCGCAAGCTGTACGTCGAGAGCCTGGTGCGCCGGGGTGACATCACCGTCGACGAGGCAGAGGCCGCGCTCGCCGACTTCTCCGGTCTGCTGCAACAGGCGCTGGAGCAGACGCGCGCCGCAGCGCCACCCAAGCTCAGCGTGCTGCCCCCGCCGCCGGCGCCTGCCCCCGTGCTGCCGCCTGCGAAGACCGCGGTGGAGCGGTCATCGCTCGACCAGGTCGCCGCCGCGCTCTTCAGCCACCCGGCCGACTTCACCGTGCACCCCAAGCTGTTGAAGGTCTTCGAGACCCGGCGCAGGCTGTGGGAGTCCGGCCAGGCCGACTGGGCGATGGGTGAGGCGCTCGCCTACGGCACGATGCTCCTCGACGGCCACGACGTCCGCCTCGCCGGCCAAGACACCCGGCGCGGCACCTTCAGCCACCGCAACGCCGTGCTCGTCGACAACCTCACTGCGGCCGAGTACAAGCCGCTTGACAACGTCGGCGCAGCACAGGGTCGCTTCTTCATCTACGACTCGTTCCTCTCCGAGTACGCCGCGCTGGGGTTCGAGTACGGATATGCCTCGGTCCACCGCAGCGCCTTCGTGGGCTGGGAGGCACAGTTCGGCGACTTCGCCAACGGAGCGCAGATCATCATCGACCAGTTCATCGCCGCAGCAGAGCCCAAGTGGGACCAGACCAACGGCCTGGTGATGCTCTTGCCGCACGGCTACGAAGGCCAAGGCCCAGAGCACTCCAGCGCCCGCATGGAGCGATTCCTCACGCTGTGCGCCGAGAGCAACATGCAGGTGTGCGACGTCACGACCGCAAGTCAGCTGTTTCACCTCCTGCGCCGCCAGGTGGTGCGGGACATGCCGAAGCCCCTGGTGCTGTTCACGCCCAAGGCGTTCCTGCGAGCGCCCGAGGCGTACTCGCCGGTCGAGGAGTTCACCACCGGGGTGTTCAACGAGGTCATCGACGACGTTGCGGTGGTCGATCGCGATGCGGTCAAGCGGGTCACGCTGGCCACCGGCAAGGTGAGCCTCGAAGCCGCCAAGACCAAGGCGGCCGAGGGGGTCAGCGACGTCGCGGTGGTGCGAGTGGAGCAGCTGTATCCCTACCCGGAAGCGCAGATCCTCGACATCCTCGCCTCGTATCCGAACGTCACCGAGGTGTGCTGGTTGCAGGAGGAGCCCGAGAACATGGGGGCATGGGGCTTCATGCACGCGCGCCTCCTCACGACGCTCGCCGGCAGCCTGAAGCTCGTGCACTCCTCGCGCCACGAGTCGGGTTCGCCGGCCGCTGGCTCCAAAGAGCTGTCTGAGCTTGAGAAGGCCGATGTCCTCCACCGCGCGCTGCACCTCAGCTGAGCGACTAGGGTCCACCGATCGTGTCAGATAGTTACGACGAAGATGAGTTCGAAACCGACGAAGAGGTCGCTGAGCCGCAGGAACAGGAAGTGACTGAGAAGGGCGAGCCGACGCTCGCCGACGTCCTCGAGCAGCTGGGCGTTCTTGAGGGCCTGGTCAAGCAGGTCCTCGGCGCTGTCGAGTCCGGTGGGGGCGCTCGTCGCCCAGCCGCAGGCGCCGACCGCGCAGAGCGCGCCCCCCGTGCGGAGCGTCCCGCCGCACCTGCCGGCTCTGGCATCTCCGGTGGCCGTTCAGGAGTCGTGCGCAAGTTCCGCAACGGCTTTGGCTTCATCGAGCCCGACGACGGTGGCGAGGACGTCTTCGTCCACTTCACCGCTATCGTCGGCGAAGGCTTTCGCAGCCTCGATGAGGGCGACCAGGTGTCGTTCCTCTCGTCGATGGGCGACCGTGGCGAGCAGGCCGACGAGGTGCGAGTCACCCGTCGTGGCGCTGGTGGCGGCGGCGGTGGTGGTCGTCCCAGCGGCGGCGACCGTGATCGCGGCGGAGACCGTGGCGGCCCCCGGGGTGGCGGCGGCGGAAACCGCTGGTAGTACTGCGTGCGCAGGCCTGACCTGCGCAGCACCAAGCACTTCGGCGGAGCCGGCCCCACGAGGGCCGGCTTCGTCGCGTCAGGTGTTCAATCGGGCACGCCGCGGGGCTCGCCGCTCAGGCGAGTCCGGCGGCGAGCTTCTCTTTGGCCTGACCGCCGCTGCATGGGAGGGGAGCCGCGAGCGTCGTGATCAGGACC
>JAYUDU010000170.1:0-2077 GCA_043739605.1 Acidimicrobiales bacterium
CGTGCCTTCGATGATGGGCTCGCGGACATCCGGCGGACACGGCTGCGCAGGCGAGCGACACGAGCGCACCTCCCCACGGCGGATGGCCGCCCGCAACCCGTCCAGCGTCGGCATCGGAGCGGAGGTTGGCGCGCCGGCGCGCACCAGCGGACCATGCGCCTCCTCGACCGCACCGTCAGCGCCGGGCGTGACGTGGAGCAGGACGCCGTCGACGAGGGTGCCGTCGAGCGCAAGCTCAAGGTCGACGCCGTGGTCTGCTGCGGTCGTGAGACCGGTCGCCCGCACGATCGCTCGGCGCGTCGCGTCTGGCAGAACGGCGAGTCCGCGGCGCGTCGTGGACGCGGGGGTACACGGTGTGCACGGCGACGATCCATCGCACGGAGGGCACGCGCCGGCCGTCGGCGACCCGGACGTGGCGGCCAGGTACGTCCACGACCCGCCCGGCACCGCCGCGACGCGCAGGACCGCAGACGAGCTCGACGCGACGAACGAGCCGCCGTCGACGCGGACGGGGCCCAGACGCGCGTCGAGTGCCACGCCAAGCTGGCGAACATCGTCCACCGTTGGCGCCAACAGCGTCCGGGCCGACGGGGCGACGGGCGGAGCGACTTTGGGCGTCGTCGCGGTCGGGCTGGGCTGAGGCGTCGTCGACAGAGGGCGGTTGCGAGCTGGCCGGGCCGGGCCGCAGGCGCCGACCACCAGTGCGCAGACGGCGACCAAACCCAGCCAACGACAAGCGGCGTCACAGGCGGTCACTCCTGCGCGCCGGTCAGGTCGGAAGCGAGACCGCAATCTGCTTGGGGTATCCCCCAACGAGGGCCTGCATGAGGCAAGCCGCCACCAACGACCCGCCGGCTGGGGGCGTGAGTCCATGCCGAACGTCGAGGTCGAGGTGCCACCCAACGCGAGCAGTGGCGGTCGCGTCGATGGTCACATCGACCGAGCTTGAGGCGATTCCGGTCATGCGTTCGTCGACAGAGGTCACCGACACCGACACGCAAGGGCCACACAGCTCGAACGGCTCGGTGCCGATGTGCTCAAGGTGGAGACGGGTCGCGTCACCGCTGATGGCTACTCCTGCCACCGGTTCTGCCTCGGAGGGGTGGAGGTGCGATCGACAACGATCGAGGAGCGCTCCCCAGGGGCCGCCAGGCTGGTCACCGCCAGCAACGGTCACCATGACGGCGCTGTCCTCGTCTTCGATCTCGCCGCCCACCCCATCTCCGATGGTTACGGTCTCCTCGGCCTGCCCCGGATGGAACCTGCCGCCCACCGGCTCGCCAGACGCCGCCTCCGCCGCGAGCGCAGCGACCTCCGCTCCAACCTGGGCACCGAGTGCCAGCGAGAACTGGCCTACCCGCCCGCCGCAGACGGTTCGCCACAGCAACAGCGCCCCATTCGGCTCGATGCTGACGCGCTCATCGAGGTTCTGCGGGCCACTCCCGCCGGACCAGAGGTACACGACCGTCACCGGAAGCGAAGCTCCCAGTCGCCTGGCCGGTTCCTCGACAAGATCTGGGCGAAGTGCCGCACGTGGCGGGGCTCGACCGGGTGGTCGTGCGGATCGACCGCACCGGTCTGGCTGTTCACGGTTGACATGTCACCCATCAGCGAATCGTTCGTGTTGAGGAACACTGCGGTGACATCGGCCTGTTCGGAGGTGCTACCCGGCAGGCGCGCCGTGATGTCATCGGCGATGTCCGCCGTCGCGTCGATCGGGTATCGGCGCAGGAACTGGCCTCCGGATTGCACCAGGACGCCCTTCTTCATCGTGCCGGCGAACTCGGCGCGGTACGCGGTCGCGACCCTCCGGGAGAAGCCGCCCTCGGCCAAGCCGTTCGCGTCCGCGATCGCCTTCAGCCGCTGCGGGCGCGTCGCACCGGGGCTCGACCGCAGCACCGTGCCCATGTCGTGCGCGATGGACTCCGGTGTCGCTCTGACATGAGCTGCGCCGCCGGCATCCGTGAACGAGTTGGACACGTCGCCAATGTGCACCTGCTCGCCGGTGGTGGCGTGGTACTGCTCTTCCGGATTGTTGTACTCGTCGGCCATGCCGAGGAGGTGCCCGAACTCGTGG
>JAYUDU010000171.1:0-13465 GCA_043739605.1 Acidimicrobiales bacterium
GATCCCGACCTGGAGCCAGAACGACGCCCGCCGGGCGAACGCCTCGTGGAACGCCGCGGTGAGGGTCGGACGCACGGTCGTCATGACGCCGCCCCGGTCAGCCGCCGCTCGCCGGCGGCGAACGCGACTCGGGCACCGACGACCAGCGCCAACAGCCACGCCGCCTGGGTGACCAGCAGGTATGGCTCGATGTGCCCGGACGCGATCCGGGCCGGTGCGTAGGCCATCGCCGCGAACGGCAGGCACCGCGCCGCGACCCCGAGGCCGTGGGGGAGTGCTTCGAGTGGGATGAGCATCCCGCCGAGCAGGAAGACCGCCTTCTGGTAGAGGAACCAGGCGGAGGTGGCATCACGCAACCAGAAGGCGACGGCGGAGACGACGTGTTGGCCGGCGATGTTGCACAGCGCGGCGAGGACGAGGCTCGGGACTGCGAGCGCCAGGGCGCCGACCGACGGCGGCGCTCCGACGGTGACAACGGCGAGCACCAGCAAGACCGGAAGCATCGAGCACAGCTTCACGAACGAAGCACCTGCCTCGAGGGCCATGCGGATGATGACCGGCGGCTGGGGCCGGAGCAGCTCTGCGGTGACGGCACCGCTGCCGATGGCGTCGCCGGTCTCCTCGATCAGCCGGGTGGGGATGCACAGGATCGATGCCTCCGACGTCACGAGGTACCAGGTGACAGACCGCGCGGAGTAGCCCGCGATCGTGCCACCCGACGCATCAGCGGCAGCACGCCACAGTGCGCTGATGACCGACACCACCAGTGGCGCGAAGACGACGCCGAAGAACAGTGCGCCCGGCGACGCGAGCATGCGCCGAGCCGATGTCGATGCCGACACGGTGATGGTGGCGGTCATGCGATGGGTGCTCGGTAGATCGAGGCGATGACGTCGTCGAGGGGAGGGTCGGCGACGCCGATGTCGCCCACCGGCAGCGTGTCGAGCACGACGTCGAGGACGTCGCGGACTGAGCGTCTGGAGGTGTCGACCGAGAGCCGAAGCAGGGTCGTCGAATGCTCGAGGGTCGTGACGCCATCGAGTACGACGGGCGCGCACGGCTCGGTCAAGCCGACGTCGATCAGCTTGGTCGCGAGGAGGGCACCCCGCATGGCTGCGACCGTGTCGTCGTAGATCACCGTGCCGTGGTTGATGACGAGCACCCGCTCGGCGACGTGCTCGATGTCGGCGACGTCGTGGGAGGTGAGGAAGATCGTCGTTCCCTTCGAGGCGTTGAGCTCCACGAGCAACGACCGGAATCGTTGCTTGGCGAGGAGATCGAGGCCGATGGTCGGCTCGTCGAGGAAGAGGATCGCAGGATCGTGCAGCAGGCAGGCAGCAAGCTCGCACCGCATGCGTTGACCGAGGGACAGGCTGCGGGCTGGCTGGTCGAGCAGGTCGGCGGCGTCCAGCAGCTCGGCCAGGTCGCCGATCCGGCGTCGTTCGGTCGCCGCGTCCAGGTCGTAGATGGCAGCGAGCATGTGCAGCGACTGACGGGGCGACAGCTCGGCCCACAGCTGGGATCGCTGTCCGAACAGTGCCCCAATGTGTCGAGCAAGCTCGCGTCGGTCATCCCACGGGACGTGCCCCAGGACCGACGCCGACCCGCTCGTCGGATGCAGGATCCCGGTGAGCATCTTGATCGACGTCGACTTCCCCGCCCCGTTCGGCCCGATGTAGGCGAGGCGCTCTCCCGCCTCGATGTGCAGGTCGATGCCACGCACCGCTTCGACCGTTTTCGCCTTGCGACCGCGGCCACTTCGGAAGTGACGGACGAGTGCGGTGGCCTCGATGACGGGGATCCCCATCGACGCATCGTCGCGGCAAGCGGCGCTCGGTGCACGCGACATAGGTTGCAGGAATGCGCATCGGGCTGAGTGGGGGCGCCGCAAGCGCCGACAAGATGATCGACCAGGCCGTACGGGCCGAGGCAGAGGGCTTCCACGCGCTCTGGTATGCGAGCGCGGTCGGGGGCGACCCGCTTGTGGCCATGGCGCTCGCCGGCAGAGCGACCACGCGGATCGAGCTCGGCACCTCCGTGCTGCAGACGTTCACGTGCCATCCGGTTCTCCAAGCGAGCCGGGTTGCGTCGGTCGTCGAGGCCATGGCCCGACCAGGTTTCACGCTCGGCATCGGCCCATCGCACGAGCCAGTCATCGCCGGCGCGTACGGCATGGACAACAGCCACGCCGGTCGCAACACCGACGAGTACGTGCAGATCGTCACCGCGCTCCTGCGCGGCGAGGCGGTCGACTTCAAGGGGGAGGACCTCACGCTGCGCGGGGGGATGCGCATCGCCAAGCCCGCCCACGATGTGCCGGTGCTGGTCGCCGCGCTCGCGCCTCGCCTGCTGCGCGTCGCGGGAGCGGTGGCCGATGGCACGATCTTGTGGATGGGCAACGCCCGGTCCATCGAGCGCCACGTCCACCCGCTGCTGTCCACCGCGGCCACCGACGCTGGTCGGCCTGCGCCCCGCATCGTCGCCGGTTTGCCCGTCGCAGTGCACGATGACGTCGCCGAGGGGCGGAGCACAGCAGCTACGCAGTTCGCTGGCTACGGCGTACTCCCCAACTATCGGCGCATCCTTGACCATGGTGGTGCGGCCGGGCCGGGTGACGCCGCCATCGTGGGCAACGAAGCTTCAGTGGCCGCCCAGCTCCAGGCGCTCCTCGATGCCGGCGCCACCGACCTGTGGGCTGCGATCTTCCCCGTCGGCGACGACAAGGCTGGTTCCCGCAACCGCACCCGCGCCCTGCTCGCGTCGCTGGTCTGAGGAAGTCGCGGTGAACCTCGACGATGTGAAGGCCAAGGGATCCGCCCTCTCCGCGTGGGCGCACCTGGCGACTGTGCGCCCCGATGGCACCCCAGACGTCGTTCCGGTGCATCCATGTTGGGAGGGCGAGGTGCTGTGGATCATGTGCGGCGCCACTTCGGTCAAGGCCCGCAACATCGCAGCGAAGCCGGACGTCGCGCTGCACTGGCAGGTCGAGGCCAAGGGTGATGGGCTCGAGGTGTGGGGGAGGGCAACCTTGCACGACGACATCGAGACCAAGGTTCGATTGTGGACCGGCGTCTTCGATTACGACCTCGGCGCCTTCGCTCCCGGCGGACCGACCGATTCGCCGGACACCGCATTCATCGCCGTCGCCCCCACGCGGGCGCTGTGGCTGGCCTCCTACGGAATGGGCGGGGTCGAGCGTTGGTCGATCTGAGGGTGGAGCCGACGGAGTGTGTGATCGGTGAACTGCTCACGGACACCGAAGGGATCGCTGGGTCCGAGGGTGTGGGCGTTGACCTGGCGACGCGATGGAACGTCGGTCGGCACCCGAACGGCGGCTATCTGCTGGCGGTGGTCGCACGGCAACTGCTGGCCACCGCGACGCGTCCCGACCCGCTGACCATGACTGCCCACTATCTCTCGCCAGTGGCGGCCGGCCCCGCGACCGTCGGCGTCGAGATCGTCCGCGCCGGTCGGACGCAGGCCACCGTGGCGGGCACGCTGCACCAGGGTGGCAAGGAGATGCTGCGGGTGCTTGGCGCGGTGGGCGACCTCGCGACGAGAACAGGGCCGACGCTCGGCGGCGATGACGCGCCAGCACTTCCCGACCCAGCCCAATGCGTGTCGCTTGCTGACAGGCTCGCGCACGGACCGGCCGGGCCGCGCTCGGTGACAAATGCCCTTCGGCGCTACGATCTGCGGGTCGACCCCGCCTCGTCGTTCGGCCGAGACGTCGATGCGCCGTGCGCGCTCACCGCATGGGTGCGCTTTGCGGACGGAACAGAACCGACGACGCTCGGTCTGCTCGCCCTCGCTGACGCGTTCGTGCCGACGACGCTCCTCTCGGCCAACGTCGGCTGGGTGCCGACCGTTGAGCTCACCGTCCACGTGCTGGCGCGGCCGGCGCCAGGGTGGCTGCGAGCTCACGTCGCGACCCGCGCGGTACGAGACGGACTTCTCGACGAGGACGGCGAGCTGTGGGATGCCGGCGGTGCCCTCGTCGCCCGCTTCCGCCAGCTTGCTGTGGCGCTCGCCCCGAGCGGCTAGCGGTCCCTCGGCTCAATGGGAACACTCGGGGATTTGCTTCACAACCAGTCAGTGTTCGTACTCTCGGACACCCCGGACAGCCGGACCCCCGAACATCAAGGCCGCGACGAATCACACCGACGAACTTCCGCGCGGCAGTACTAGCCCGTGGCGCCTTCGCGGGCCGGAACGCCACCATCAGGCTCCGCAACGGGAGCTGGCACGACGGCAGCCTCAGCGACCGGGGCCTCAGCGACCGGAACTTCAGCAACCGGAGACTCATGAACGGCGGGCTCAGCATTTGGCGCCTCGGCCGGTACGGCTGCTGTCACCGGGGCTTCGTCCGCCGGCGCCGGGGCGTCCGGGGCGTGAGCGGTCGCAGCATCGGCGACTGGGCCGTCGGGGGCCGGTGGCTTGGGACGCGAGCCGGGCGGCGGCGGGATGGCCACGCCGAGCATCTTGCCGAGCGCCGGCACCCGGCCGGCGGCCTGCTTGGCCTCGGAGAGCAACGCGGGGCCGGGCTCTGTCGGGAGGCCGACGGGCTTGACGGATCGACGGACGGGCGAATCGAGCACTGCGGTCAACAGCTGACTCCACGTGCCCGGCTTGGCGTCTGGGTTCATGGCCGCGGACGCAGCGGCGGCGAGCTTGTCTGACAGCTCAGCAGGCACCTTGGTCGTCGGATCGGGGGCACGCGCAGAAAGGTTGAGGGCACGGACGATGCGACCCTCTTCGAGCGCCGCAGAGATCTCGGTGGTCCACGCTTCGCGCTGGACACCGACGCGGCGCTCCAGGTCGGCGCGCAGCTCGCTCGCAAGGGTGCGGGTGTCCTCGCTGCGGGCCGCACCGTCGGCGGCCGTGACGATGCTGCGCAGGTCGCGCAGGGCGACCTCGTCGACGATGGCTTTGGTGGCCTCGGCCTCGTCGTGCCACTTCGCCTCGCGCAGGGCCGGGATGAGGTGTTCGGCGCGGGACACGAGCAGCTCCGCCTTGACCTCGGGCTTGCCCTCTGACTTGTTGGCCTCGTTCTGCTCGCCAGCCGCCTTGCGGACGGCCTGGATGCCGCCCTTCAACCACTCGATGGCGATGGCCTGGTCGCCGCCCTCAAGGGCATCCACGGCGGCGTTGCGGTGCACGGAGCCCACGTTCGCTTTGACGGCGGGAGCCCGGACGGGACGCCCACCGCGGTCTGCGCCGTCACGCGGTGCAGGGCGTGCGCCGTCGCGTCCGCCGGGCCGGGGCCCGCGGTCGAAGGCCGGGCGGTCGCCACCAGGGCGGCCTCCTGCGGGACGATCACCCGGCGGACGATCTCCGCCGGCGCGGGGCCCGCGGCGGTCGTCGTCCCGGGGCGGCCGACGCTCGTCGTCCCGGGGCGGCCGACGGTCTCCATCTCGGCTGTCACGCCCGCCGCGCTTGGGGGCGAGGTTGGTGACGACGCCATCGGTGCCGGACCGCCCAGAGCCAACGACCTCGACGCGGGGCGCCTCGACGCGCGCCGAGGCCGGCGCGATGACAGAGGTGATGTCAATGCCGTCGAGCCCCTGTTCTGCCTCGGCGCGGATGACATCTCCGGTCTTGGCGCCGGCGTAGAGCAGCGCGCCCGACACCACGCCCTTGGGCAGCTTCGCCCCGGCGGCACGCCATGTGTACGTCCCGTCCTCACGGGCACTGGTCAACTCGATCTCGATCCTTCGCGGCACGAGGTGCGAACCTATCGTCTCCGGCTGCGCGTCTCCCAAGCCGTTGTTGGCGCGGGCATAGGCTGAGGGGTCGTGCCTCCACGCTTGGTCCTCGCCTCCGCGAGTCCGGCTCGGGCCGGTCTCCTCCGCCACGCCGGCCTGAGGTTCGACGTGCTCGTCAGCGGGGTCGACGAGGACGCCGCCGCGGTCGGGCTCGACCCGAGCGACGGCGTTGGCATCGCGGGAGCGCTCGCGGCCGCGAAGGCAGAGGCGGTCGCCACCGCGCTCATGCGCGACGAGGTGACGGCGTTGGAGTCGTCGACGATCGTCATCGGCTGCGACTCCGTGCTCGTTCACGGCGGCGCTGTCCACGGCAAGCCGGGGGCCGCCGACGTAGCGCATGCCCGCTGGCGCGCGATGGCTGGTACGTGTGGGGCTCTGGTCACGGGACACAGCGTCCTGCGGGTCGATGGCGATCACATCTCGGCAACAGCGGCGGCCACTGCCAGCACCATCGTTCGGTTCGGGGCCGTCACCGACGACGACATCGGGGCCTATGTAGCGACCGGTGAGCCGCTGGCAGTCGCAGGCGGCTTCACCCTCGACGGCATCGGTGGCCTCCTCATCGACGGCATCGACGGCTGCCCTTCCAACGTCATCGGCCTGTCCCTGCCGGTGCTGCGCCGGCTCCTCGTCGAAGTCGGAAGCTCGTGGACGGCGCACCAGTCCTGAGACTACGTGGAACACGCTGGTGTTTGATCTCGAGGATGGGTCGTACACGGTTGCTGCGGCGGCGGTGGACGAACGCGAGGCCGCGTGGGACCGTCCGGTCCGGGGTCGCTCATCTCGATCCACGGCGAGGACCGCCTGAGCCGTGGTCGTGCTCGACGACCATCGGCTCTTTGCTCACATCCTCGGAGACCAATCGCACGAGCCGCGTGAACCGGTCGCCACGACGACGATGTGGTGGTGGCGGCTCTTGTCTGCGCTCGACGACACCAGGGGAGGCGTGTTCTCGCGTCGGGCCACGACGCTCGGTCGCAGGGACCAGAAGCGGGTGCTTCGGGCCGTCGCCGCCCTCCCGAATCAGGTCAAGATCCTGGACCTGCGGGCGCTGCTCCCGGCGATGGCCGTCGCAGCACGCGACCACCGACTCGACCTGCTCGCAGCCGAGGCCTTCGTCGTCGCATCGGTGCTGCGGGCGCCAATCCGGCTCGGCGTCGCGACCCCGTTGCTCGACCGAGCAGCCGCCGCAGCGGGAATCGACTGTCGCGTCGTCGTCGGGTGGTGACCTCAGGCGGGGGAGACCTCGACGGGGATGCCCGACAGGACGGCGTTGCCTGACAGCGGGTCCAGCTCGAGTTCGTCGGTCAAGACGTTGGAGTTGACGCCAGGGCGCGACGACGCCACGGCGGTCTGCATGCCGTCGGCGTCGTGGCCCCAGCCGTGGGGGAGCGAGACCACCCCCGGGCGGATGGCGGCGGTGACGCGCACTGGGGCCACGACCGCGCCGACGCGGCCCGCCACCTTGGCGGCGCCGCCGTCGACCAGTCCGAGGCGGCGGGCGTCTTCGGGGTTGACGTGGAGGGTGCAGCGCTCTTTGCCCTTCACCAAGACCTCGACGTTGTGCATCCACGAGTTGTTCGAGCGAAGGTCGCGCCGGCCGACGAGCAACAATGGACGCTCGTTGATCGGCGCGAGGAGTGCATCGAGGCGAAGGGCGTCTTCGACGAGCACGGCGGGAGCGAGGTCGATGCGACCGTTCGGGGTGCGCAGCACATCGGGCAGGCGAGGGGTGAGCGCGCCGAGGTCGACGCCGTGCGGGTGCGCTTCCATCGTCGCCAAAGAGATGCCGGTCTCGGGGCGGCGTGGATCGGCGGCCGGCGAAAAGCGATCGCCCCACGGCCCGCTGCGCAGCAACACGTCAAGGATGCGCTCCGGCCCCGTTCTGCCCGCGGCCTCGAGCGCCGCCTCTGCGACCGCGACGTCGACGCCTTCGAGGGCACGGCCCGGACGGCACGCCGCCTCCAGCGCCCCGCGAGCAAGCGCGGCGTCGGCGGCCGCGACGTCGATGTCCGAACCGTCGCCCGCGACCAGCGCTCCGAGGCGAAGCAGGATCTCCCACTCGGCTTGCTGCGTCGGCTCGAGGGGCAGTGTCGGTGGTGTGAACGAGCCGGTGTTCCTGATGGCGAGGCGGTAGAGCAGCACATCGAAGTGCGGCCGCTGCAGCGGGCTCGGCGCCGGCAGCACCACATGTGCGAGTCGAGACGTCTCGTTGAGGTAGAGGTCGATGCTGACCATGAGGTCGAGGGTGGCGAGCGCGGCGCCGAGGCGGGCCGAGTTGGGTGTGGACAGCATCGGGTTGCCGGCCAGCGTGAACAATCCACGAACGGGGGACCGGTGGTCGTGCGCCCCGATGGGGGTGTCGATCTCCTCGGCGAGGCAGGCCACCGGCAGTTCGCCGAACACCGCAGGCAGCCCGCGCACCCGAGTGCGATTCGACGATGTTCCGAGGGAGATGCCTCGTCCCCGTCCGCCCTGGCCGTCGGTGTGCGGGGCGCCGGCCAGTGGTCGTGTGAACAGCGCACCACCCTCGACATCGAGGTTGCCGGCGAGGATGTTGACAACGTCGACGAGCCACGAGGCCAGCGTTCCGTACGCTTGGGTGCATGTACCGATGCGTCCGTAGACGGCGGCACGCGGCGTGCGGGCGAGGTCGCGCGCCAGCGTACGGATGACCCCAGCCTCGATGGCGCACGCATCGGCGACCGCCTCGGGGGAGAATCGGTCTGCGACGGCGCGCATCTCCACGAGCCCGTCGACGAGGCCCTCGGCACGGTTGAGGTGCACCAGGTCCTCCTCGAACAACGTGTGCACGATCCCGAGCAGGAGCAGTGCGTCGGCTCCGGGCCGAATGGGGAGGTGCTCGCCGGCAAGCTCTGCTGTGCGGCTCCGCCGGGGGTCGACGACCACGATGCGCCCGCCCCGCTGCTTGATGGCTCGCAGGCGATCGGGCAGACCGGGCGCGGTCAGAAGCGAGCCGTTCGACTCGACGGGGTCGGCGCCCAGGAGGACAAGCAGGTCGGTGCGGTCGATGTCGGGGATGGGCACGGTGATGGCGGTGCCGAACAGGAGGCCGACTGCAACCTGCTTCGGCATCTGGTCCACGGTGGACGCCGAGTACCGCTGACGGGTTCCGAGTGCTCCGACCAGGGCCCGGGCATGCGTGGTGTACGCCAGGTTGTGGGCGGTCGGATTACCCGAATAGATGGCGACAGCGTCGCGGCCCCATGCCGCGACAACGGCCTCATGTCTGCGACCGATCTCATCGTATGCCGCCTCCCATGATGCCGACGCATGCGTGCCATCGGCGCGACGGATCATCGGTGTGCGAAGGCGATCGGGGTCGTCATGCAGCTTGCCGAGCGCCGAACCCTTCGGGCAGAGGTAGCCCTGCGAGAACGGGTCTTTCCGGTCACCCCGGATGCGTCCGACGCCGACGGGCACCCCGGCGTCGTCGTGGTGCACCTGGACGCTGAGTCCACAGGTGGCCTCGCAGAGCGGGCACGTCACCGGCACCTCTGGGATCGTTGCGGCGGCGGTCGTCGCGCTGCCGATCGTCTCGGCGTCGGTCATCGTCATGCGTGGTCCCCCCGGACTCGTCGTTGCGGTGCAGCCTACGGCGCGACCGCGCGCTCGCAGCCGCTGGCCAAGGTGTTGCCTGCGGTCAGGCGTCGAGGAGCCCCGTCTCCGACCAGGCGATGGCGGTCGACGCCGTCCACGTGAACGTACGGCCGCCGCGGCCCTCGCCGGTGCGGGGGTCGTAGTACTCGCGCAGTCCGGCGTTGGAGATGAGTCGGGATGTGTCGGCCGCCATTCGGGCCACCAGATCGGCGTCGCCGGCCACCGCGCAGGCCGAGGCGACCAGCCAGTTGACGTTGATCCACACCGGGCCCCGCCAGTACCGCCGAGCGTCGAACGCTGGGTGGTCGGGGTCGAGGCTCGGACACAGGATGTCGACCTTGTCGCCCCAGCTTCTCAGGTGTGCCAGCGACGCCGCAGCGCGATCCGGCGCCACGCCGCACAGCAGCGGGAGGAACCCGGCCACGGTGTCGATTGGGATGGTGGTGCCGGCTCGCAGGTCGTGCGAGCGGTACGCGTTGGCGTCGTGGTCCCAGAGCCCTTCGAGCCCGGCGACGCCCCGCGCCCCGCGTGCACCGGCCTCGGCGGCCAGCTCGTCGTCGCCCACCTCGTGCGCCAGCCAGGCAAGGTCGAGATCGGATCGCACGCACAACGCGGCAAAGCCGACGTCGACGACGCGAAACGGCGAGGCCGACCAGCACCCGACATCGTCCCAGCCGGTGCGGCGCAGCGCCTGGAGCGTTGCCATGTATCGGTCGTAGTCGTCGGCCGTCGGTCGTTCGCTGGCGTCGACGAAGGCGGTGTCCCGCCGCTGGTAGGGCTCAAGCCCACCGGTGGCGACGGCGGCGAGGGACGCATCCCACGCCGGTGAGTTGTCGAGGCCCGTCTCCCATGGGTGCAGCACCGCAGGAACGCCACTGCCGTCGGGATCGCGTGCGACCGACAGCCACCGCGACCACGCGACCAGCTTTGGGAGCAGCCGTCGCACGCGTGCGCGCGACGCTGCCAGGTCGGTCGCGTGGGAGAGCAGGTGCCGACAGACGATCGGGATGATGTTGGGCTGGGTGATGCCAGACGTGGGCGGCACCTGGTGGGTGCCCCATGCCTCAGGTCCAGGGAAGTACGTCGACACCGGCACGTGAAACGCGATGTGCGCCACCTTGCCGCTCGGCCACTGGGTCGACAGCAACGTGTCCAGCTCGTCCCATGCCCGTCCCTCATCGATGCGCGCCCACCCCAACGCGGCAAAGCCGGCATCCCAGTTCCACTGGAACGGGTACAAGCCCGCCGTCGGCACCGTGTAGCGCACGTCCGGCGTGACGCCAACCCTGGCGTTGATGACCAGCACAGAGGCGGCGTCCTCGCGTTGGTGGGGCGTCAAGGCGGGGCGAGGCGCCGGCATCGTAAACGGGGGCATTTCCCTTGCCAGAGTAGGCCCCACGTACACTGCCCGTCCGCCATGGCGAACGCGTCGACCGTCCTCAAGTCCAAGGCGTCCGTCGTCGTCCTGACCGACGACATCCCGGGCGCTCCACGCGGCACGAAGGGCAAGGTCACGTTCGTTTCCGGGCTCAGCTGGATCCGGTACTGGGTGAAGTTCGACAACGGCAGCCAGATCGGATCCATCCACCGGGACAAGCTGGCGACGCCAGACGAATGGCTCGCCAAAAAGGACCAGAAGACCTTCGTCGCCACCACCGGCGGAGCCGACGCCGGGGTCGGGATCGTCGTCGACATCGACCCCAGCGGCATTCCTGCGCACCTTCTCGAGCGCAGCCGCAACGCCCGCGCCCGTCTCGCCGCCAAGGCGGGCTGAGCCCCCTCACCGGCGCGGGCCCCTTCGTGCTCATCGCCGTCGACGACCCCGGCGACCCTCGCCTCGCCGAGCTTTCCGGCCTGCGGGACCGTGTGCTGCGGCCGCGGCGTGGCCAGCCGGCAGAGGCGACGGTGTGCATCGCAGAGGGTCAGCTCGTCTTCGAGCGCGCCCTCGCGGCCGGCCTTGCGTGCCGTAGCGTCCTGATCGCGGCGGGGGAGGAACACCGGGTCCCGGCTGGGCTCGCACCTGAGGTTCCCGTCTATGTGGTGCCGCCCGGCACCATCGACCTTGTCACCGGGTACGTCGTGCATCGGGGCCCCCTCGCTGCATTCGACCGCCCACCGCTCGCGAGCGTGTCGTCGGTGCTGGGCGGGGCCCGCCGGGTGCTGGTCGGCGAGGGCATCGCCAACCCGACGAACCTCGGCGCGATGGTGCGTTCGGCGGCAGCACTCGGCTTCGACGCCCTGCTGCTGGATCAGTCGTCGGTCGATCCGCTCTATCGACGCGCCGCCCGCGTCGCCATGGGGGAGGGGTACGCGTTCCCGTGGACTCGCCTGCCGGCCTTTCCGGCCGGTCTCGAAGTGTTGCGCTCGGCAGGTTTCCGGGTGCTGGCCCTCACGCCGGCGGCCGACGCGGTACCGATCGACGAGGCGGCCGCTTCGCTGAGCGAATCCGATCACGTCGCCCTCGTCCTCGGGACCGAGGGACCCGGGCTGTCCGGCGAGACGTTGCGCGCTGCGGATGTGCGGGTGCGCATCCCGATGTCGGGCGGCGTCGACTCGCTCAACGTCGCCGCCGCTACCGCCGTCGCATGCTGGGCGCTGCGCACTGGCGGCGCTTCCCGGCGTGGGGGGTCCCCAGGTCGCGGTGAGGGCCATGCCGGGTAGGCGCCGGCTGCGGATTCCTTGAGGATGGCCCCATGACACCGACGGCCGCCTCGACCTCCGCCTGCACCGCATTGGCCCCGTCTCGACCGGACAGGCTCGGCCGCCGGGCGCTCCTGGGCTTCTTGGCCCCAGTGATGGCGAGCGCGGCCATCGCAGCAGTGACCGCCTTCATCGTCTTTGCGCATCTGTGGACGACGACGGTCAACGCCTGCGGCACCGACCGGAGCGCTCCCGGTGATGCCGTGCTGGCGCTCGCAGGGATCGGACTCGCCCTCGCCGCCGCGTCCTTCGTGACCTCCATCCCGCTCCTCGTCGCGGCCATCTTTCGGCGCAAGCTGCTCGAACCCGCGCTCGCGATGTTCATGTGCTCCCTCGGCGTGTTGCCCTTCGCCATCGCCGCCACCGTCGCAGCCTTCGGCCGCCGCCCCTGGTTCTGCTTCTGATCGGACGCGAGCCGATCGTCACAGTTCCTTGGCCAGGACGGCGTCCGTGTGATCCGCCGCAATCTCGGACGCGCCGCACCGCACTGGTAGTCACGGCGTGGACTAGAGTGACTACATGGACGTGGCGATCAGGGATCTCAAGTCGAAGCTCTCTGCGTACGTCCACATGGCGGCGGCGGGGGAGATGATCACCGTCACGGACCGGGGGAGGCCTGTCGCCGTGCTCGGACCGCCGCTCGGGACGGTCGACCTCGCCGGTGCCGTCGCCGCGGGCTGGGTCACTGCGGCGGCGGCACCGGGGCCGCTTCAGCGCTACAAGCGGCACACCTCAACCCGAAGCGTGCTCGCCGTCCTGTCTGAGGATCGCGACGAGTGACGACCTACGTCGATACGAGTGCACTGTTGAAGCGGTACGTGTCCGAGTTGGACTCCGACCGAGCGGAGGAGCTCATCGGCGTCGACTCCAGCCTGGTCACGAGCCGCGTGACGGTGGTGGAGATTCGCCGCAACCTCGCCCGGCTCCTCGAGCCCGTTGCTGCGGTGGACGCGCGCCGCCAGTTCCAACAGGATCTCGAGGCGTTCGCCGTCATTGAGGTGGATGCCGCGACGTGCGACCTCGCGGCATCGATCGCGGAGCAGACGGGGGCCCGCAGTCTCGATGCGATACACCTGGCGAGCGCTCGACGCCTGGGGAATTCTCTCGTGTTCGTGACGTTCGACGTACGCCAGGCACACGCAGCCCGGCTCCTCGGCTTCGCCGTCGCGGGCGCCTGACGCCTGGGTTCTCAGGACCCGACGCAGGGGATGCCGCGCTCGCCAGCGATCGTGGTGAGTCGCGCATCGAAGGTCGCGACCCGGGCGCGGCGCTCCTCTGCTGCGAGGAGCACGCAGCAATCGGGCATGCGAAGCATCGTCTCCGCTCGCAGCCTGGCGAGCTGGAGCGCCGCCTCTGGTCCGAACGGGACCTCCGCTACC